>JAEDMI010000020.1 GCA_016303085.1 Acetatifactor sp. | reverse complement strand
CATCGACGGTTACCACTGTCAGCTTATCATTTTCCCACTTTAACAAAGTCCGTACATTCTTCTGATCCTTACCAATCCATAACGTCAAACCGTCATTGGTATAAATGATACCCTCACTCCAGTTAAACTCAAATTCGGTGCCATTCAGCTCAGCCTCCATGGACACTTCTTGCAGAAACTTTTTAATTCGGGTCAATAATCCATCGCCATCTGTATCAATTGCGTCTTCATATTTTTCACGCAACACTACACTTTTATCATATTCTTTACCGGATGCTCTCAACTCTTCAAGCAACTTCTGGTACTCAGCATTGTCCTTCATATCATAGGTAACAGCATCATTATTATCATAAATAAAGTCCTCTACCGTAGCGATAGATGTAGCGAGACCTGCAATTTCAGTATTCTTATCGGTAATTGCCTGTGCTGCTGCGCTCTTTTTTGCCTCTGCCTCACTAATAGTGCTCTGCGCCGTTGCTGAAATACTCCTCTGGGTTGCAATGTCAATAGTATCCATAGTAGCCTTTGCAGCATCAAACTTTGCTATTGTCTTTTTTGCGTTATCCACATCGGACTGGCTTATCTTCTCAAACAAATCCCAGCACCAACCGGTACCATTATTTACAATAATTCTTGCCTTTTCAATATCAGAATAAGCCTTCCAGGAAGAATCATTTAAATCATTTACAATTTCAGCAGCCGCGTTATACTCTGCAATTATTGCATCTGCAGCATCCTTCTTTGTCTGTGCATCCGCAATGATGGCATCCTGCTCAGCATCGATAGTCACTTTTGCATCCTTTGCCGCCTGTAATTCCTCTTCCTTTACTGCCTTTTCTTCCTTCAGCCTTTCTACATCAGCATCTTTCTTTTCTTCCAGATTCTCAACAGTCTTCTCTGCAGCCTCCTCCGCAATGCCGGCCTGCTTACTTGCTTCCTCTGCCGCCGCCTGAGCTGTCGCATTATCAGCCATAGCGCTATCATATGCTATCTTTGCATCATCTACAGCTTTCTTTGCTTCATTAAGTGCCTCCTGAGCTGCTTCCAATGCTTTCTGAGCCGCCTGCTGAGTATCTCCATTCTCTACAGAAAGTTCTGCCGCTGCTACAGCTGCATTATATGCATCTATTGCTGTCTTCAAAATATCTACAGCATCATTATATGCTGTATGGGCTTCGTCTGCTGCCGCCTGAGCTTCCTTCGCTGCGTTCTCAGCTTCCTTTGCTGCTTTTTCAGCCGTAAACTGATCCCCTGCATTCTGTGCCTTTTGAGCTGCTTCCTCAGCCTTTTTCTTGGCTGCCTCAGCCGCATCTGCAGCATTCTTCGCATCTTCCAGCTTCTCTGCGGTATCAGTTTCCGCATTGTCCGTAATTTCCTTCAATGTCTCCTTTGTGTCCGCCTCAATTTTTGCAGTCGCATCATTTGCCGTAGCTACATTATCCTCGGCTTCCGTAATCGCCTCGTCAATCTCTTTCTTCAGCGCCGGCTCCTCGGTGACAGTGCCGTCTTCTTCGGTTACTTCCTTCGTATAATTGCCGTCTTCGTCCGTCTCCAGAGCCGCATCCACAGCCTTTTCCGCCAGTTCCTCTGCTGCTTTCTGAGCCACCTCTGCCGCCTGTGCCGCTTCATAGGCTGCTTCATCTGCCTTTTCTGCCGCATCCACCTGCTTCGCCAACTCTTCATCCATAACAATAGCATCGGCCGCATTCACACTTCCGTCGCTTGCCTGAACTGCCAAACCTGAGCAATTGATTGTTTCCACTACCAGAATCACACCCATTGCAAAACTGAATATTCTGTGCAGTTTCTTACTTAATTTTCTCATGTCTTTACCCTCTCCTGATTCTTTTTTATACTCCATATTTTGTTTTCATCTGTTAAGACATTTTCCCAAACAAAAAGGCTCAATTTTTTCAAGTTTTTCCCAAGTTCTTCTATAATCATACTATGAATCATAATAACATATTTAATCCGATTTTTAAAGGGCAGATTTTTTAAAAAAACGTTACAGAATTCTAAAAAACCGCACATTCCTTGAACATGCGGCTGTCCTTATTTGAAATTCAGCACCCATCGGTTTTCCGTCTGATAATAAATCAACTTCACACGGATTGCCTGTTCCAGTATGGTGAGGGTGCAGTCAAATTCTATGGAGGGAATTCCGGCATACAGCTTCTTTTCCTGGGAATGCACTTCTATCTGATGGATTACCCGGATTTCCCCGTCCTCGTCCTGCACCTTCAGCATCAGGGGCGTAATTTTTCCCGATTTGGTGAACCAGCACTGACAGGCAACTTCCTTCTGTATTCCCTTGACAGTTCCGGCGTCTGCACTGCCGGTATTTGTTCCGATACCGAATGCCACCGGAATCGCCCCCTTTCTTTTCCTGAACGGTTATCTGATTAACTTTTTTTACCGGACGGTTATCTTGCTATAGTCTACAGTTCTCTTCTCTCTGGATATGCCCCCGGACATATGGTCTATGGGCTGGTTTAAGAAGGTCGCCCGCTTAACGGCGTCAATGCCGAAACGTTCTCTGATGCCGTCCAGTGTCTCATCCATTCTTGCGAGTTTCTCATAGTCCGTTTCATCAAAGAGCACCATCTGTCTGGTGAAACCGTCACTCTGCGCTCTTGCGGTATGAATTCCAAGGTGCCGGATGGGATTTCCCGTCCATAACTCAGCAAACAAACCGCAGGCCGCCTCATAGATTTCCAGCGTCAAATTGGTAGAGGCTATCAACCTTTTCTGATGGGAAGCATATGACAAATCGGAATATTTTATTCCGACTGCCACCACTTCAATCCGTACCCCGTCGGCACGAAGCCTGTTACCCACGGTTTCCGCAAGAGCCAGCAGCACCTTCCTGGCAGTCTGCGTATCCACCACATCACAGGGCGTGGTCGTACTGTTGCCATATCCCTTGTTTGCGGGAGGTGTCGCCAGTACCGGAGACAGGTCAATCCCATTGGCAAACCCCCAGATAATCTCACCCTGTTTCTTCAGGATATCCCTCAGCCACCTGGGGTCAGCCGCCGCGAGCTCGCCTATGGTCCGGATCCCCACGGAAAACAGCTTCTTGGTTGTTGCCCGGCCCACAAAAAACATCTCCGACACCGAGAGTGGCCACATCTTTTTCTGTATTTCTTCCGGGTACAGGGTGTGCACCCGATCCGGCTTCTTGAAATCCGACGCCATCTTCGCCAGAAGCTTGTTGCTTGAGATCCCAATATTTACGGTAAATCCCAGTTCATCCCTGATTCGATTCTTGATCTGTTCTGCCGCTTCCTCCGGAGTTCCGAAGAGCCGGCAGGATGCCGTCATGTCCACGAATGCCTCATCTATGCTGTACTGTTCCACCACATCCGAATACTCCCGCAGGATATTCATAAATGCCGCCGAGCATTGTTCATACAAGCCATAATTGGGCGGAACCAGCATCAGGCCAGGGCATTTCCGCTTTGCCTCAGGAATCGCTTCCCCGGTTTTAATTCCATAATTTTTTGCCGGAATTGACTTGGCTAAAATGATGCCGTGCCGCATCGTCATATCTCCGCCCACCGCTGACGGCACCTCGCGCAGATCCAGTGTGCCGCCTTTATGGTACAGACGGAAAACAGCCTCCCAGGATAGGAAGGCTGAGTTAACATCAATATGAAAAATAATGTTTTTCAAACACATGTTCGCCTCCTGCCAGTTTATTATAGCAAACGTACGTTCTGATTTCAATAGGGAAATAATGGCCGAAATGCTCAATTAAAAATACTTCCAACATTTTTCTTTCATAAAGCTACTAATAATCTCTATTGTTTCCCTCTCATAATATGCCACCAAAAGCCTCTTGAACTCAGGTACATCTTTTTCGGGTATTACTATAAATCCCCTTCCATGAGCAATTAAATAATGATTAGCAAAAATCACGGATGCTCTCTTATTTCCATCTTTAAACACTTGAGTTTTCATACAGTAAAGGCAAAGTTCAATCGCTATATCTATAGGTTCTTTTTCTTGCTTTCGTATCTCATCAATTCTTTCAATCACAACCGATTCAATGGGAAGAGGCGGTACATAACTTGTTCCACCTATTTTTACCGGAATCCCACGAATACGTCCACCATCATAAAAAAAACCTTCGTTTACCAGTTTTGCGATATGGCACAACATATAATAATTGCTTTCACTTTGTATAACATCTCTGTCTAAAATAAATTCCCATGCATGCTTTAAATTAAGGATTTTCTGAACATCCGTTGCTGAAACACCATTGACTTGTCCATTTTCAATAATATCTTCCGTCTGTGAAAATGAAGTAGCAACACCTTCTAAAACCGCTTGGTCATAAATATTAGATTTCATATTTGTTCTGGCAAAATCTAAATTCTGCATTACTCTGGCAGAAAGCTCTTTATCCTCATATCCCAGAGAAACCAGCTCTTTATTAATTTTTCGAATAGCTTTATTTAAATCCCTTAACTCTTTTGCATCTCGCAATAATAACTGATATAGTTCGTCTGAATATACATCTACATAAGTAGAGGTCAATTTTCCTGCTACTCTTTTGCGCATATATAAATATTTTGAGCCACTCTGTTCTTTTATCTCAGGATTGCCGGCATATGGTATTAAACTTATTCTCGCTTGAATTTCTGCACGCTGCTGCAATAGTTCTTGAATTTCTGAATAATTAGCGCTCATTATGTTTGTCACCTCTTCCTTTTAGGGAACTTTTCTTGCTTTTAAAATATCAAATTGTTCCCTATTTTTCAATAGTATTTTAGTATTCAGGGAACTTTTTGTACCGAACTAAAAGAGACTCATCTGCTCAAACTCCGTTCTACGTTCCAGCAGGCACGGCACTTTATGAAGGATTCCTTCGGTTTTTTCTCGTTCAAATATCCACGGCATGATTTCATCCTGCTCCAGAATCAACGGCATACGGTCATGAACCGGCTGCATGGATTGATTTGCCGCTGTCGTCAGAATCACAAACCTGTCCTCGTCCTGATACCGGCTATAAAATCCTGCCATAAAGAGCACCGACTGCGTCTTCCTGAAAAAAATATTCTTTTCTTTGTTTGCGTTCCATTCATAAAACCAGGTAGCAGGTATGACAATCCGGCGATGTTCCACACTTTCCCGGAACATTTTCTTTTCCAGAGCAGACTCGCTTCTGGCATTAAAGATAAGCTGCTTCGCGCTGCCCTGCTGCATCGGGAATCCCCAGCGCTGCCATGTGCAGCACAATTTTTGATTGGATGCAGCCAGAACCGTCGCCGTTTCTGACGGATGAATATCCCTTACCTGCAGAGTAATTCCGCTATTTTCCCGAACAGCGATGCCGCTTCCGTTTCCCCGGCTAATCATGCTATCCTGTCTAAGTTTTTCATCCACCTGTCTGATTACTTTTTCAATTTCCCTGGCTGTTTCATCATCCACATAATATCTGCCGCACATTGTATATCCACCTTTCTTTTACGGTGTATTATCTCTTTCCCCAAGCCGTTCTATCCGCCGGATAATCTCCATCTTTACTTTACTGTACCTTAATCTTAACGTATATGTGAAATATGTGCAAAGTAAATATCAGGCACATTAGTATCGGATATTTTAACAATAACAAGTAAACATCTTGAATAATACTGTGGAAAAAGCTGCCTACATTTGGTATAATAATCTCAAATAAATTTGTTTCTTAAGGAGAATTTACATGCAAAAAAGATATGTACATCTCATTTTAGCTATTGGTATTGTATCCGGTTGTCTGTTGCTTGGAGGATGCAAAAATACTTCTGCTCCGACAGACAATACTTCCAACTCAGCTGCTTCTCAGGCATCCTCATCAACTGCGGAAGCCTCCGAAACAAATCCCTCGGAAACTTCTGAAGCAGAAACGAGAACCCTCACCCTGTCTGTTGTGAATATGTGCGGAATCGAAATCGGTATGGTTGCCGTAATTGATCCTGTAACAGGCGAGCAGGTAAATCTGGATTCTCTTTCCAATGAAGAATCGATCTCTATGGAAGCAAACT
Source organism: Acetatifactor sp. (assembly GCA_016303085.1). Lineage (GTDB taxonomy): Bacteria > Bacillota > Clostridia > Lachnospirales > Lachnospiraceae > Acetatifactor. Next base: position 12,749 of record JAEDMI010000020.1, on the reverse strand, counting down.
GGCCCCTGTCCATAAACGAATTCCAGTGGGCTCTCTACAATTCGCAAGGCGAACTTTGCATTGAGGGAAAAACCGACATCAGCACCGCCGAAACCGCTGCGGTTCTTGTCCTGACCGGAGACGGAAATGTGGAAAAGGTTGAAGAAGTCTTCCAGTAAACGCGCTCTGGATAAACAGTGAAAAAAGCAGCGAATCAATGGGTTTCGGCAAATCTTTTAGACAAAAAACCAGGCATCAGCCTGGGAGATATCTCCCAAACTGATGCCTTTTTTATTACGAAATCTTAATTATTGCAATCATATCGGCTGCTTATTCCGCATCCTCTGCGTTTTCAGCCTGTACCTTTTGCTTTTTCTCGTTGTGCTTCTTGTACATCTCATATCCGGTAGCACCAAGCAGTGCAACAATCAGCAACCACCACCAGGACATCTTGGTCTGCTCATCCTCAACGATGATATCTGCAAGAGGAGTTTCCTCGTCGTCAAGCTGAATGGTTTCCTGAGATTCAGGCTCTGCCTTTGTCTCTTCCTGCTTGTTCTCTTCTACGGCAGGAGCAAGAGGTGTTACTTCCTCCTCGATTTCAACCACTTCAGGCTGTGCAACGGGTGCAGGAGCAACTACATTAACAGTAGCGGCAGGTACGGTAGCTAAAACAACAGGAGTTGTAACAGTTGTCTCTGTATCATCTGTTGTGTCGTCGGTACCTTCACCACCCGTAGGTGCGGGAGTGAGACGAGCAATGGTCTCTTCCAACTCTATTTCTGCATCGTTAAGCTTATCAAGGATTCTATTTAATGTCTCCTCTGCCTCTTTTCTGTCTGCCTCTGCACTCACCAGCTTCGCTTCCAAATCACTCAATTTATCCAGATTGCTCTCTCTGTCTTGAGCCAGTTTGGCAATTTCATCGCGAAGAGTATTTACATTATCCTTTGCAGTCTCGACATCTGCCTGTGCAGTCTGTGCTTCTTTAAGCAGTCTATTATACTTAGCAGTTAAATCCTTTGCATTGTCAACGAATGCACGGTAATTATCATCCTTCTGGGTTAAGAGAATCTTATCTTTATCGGTCTCACCATTATTAATAGCATCATAGTAATTCTTGTTCTGGATAATTTCACCGGTCAGCGCTTCTGCATTGCCATAAGTCTCGGTTGCAATCTCTTTGGTTTCTGTCGTCTTCGTATCCTCTTTCAGATAATCAACCGTGTAAGAGTAGGTTGTGTGATCAATTGTATTTGTACCCGTAGTCTTTACATTATATACTCCGGTTGCGCCATTTGCTATTGCCTGTTCCCGTGCAGCAGCCTCCACTGCACCCTCCGCATCCTGTTTGGTTTCTTCCTCACCAGTAGTCACCTTGACACCTGCAACGTACCGGATGGTTGCTTTGTTAAAGCTCCAGTCATCCCAGTTTGCGCTTAAGAAAATACCACCGTCTGCTTCAATTGCTTCCTTAGCAGCCTCTTTCAACTTTTCATTGGTGGATTGGCCACCAAATAATGACTTAATATCATCCCAGAGAGCCCCAAAGGTACTCTGATCGACTGTCTGCTTGGTTACCTTCGCATAGGTTGCGGTAACATTACCCGTAACGAGATAATCCGAGTCATCCGTAACTCTTGTATGTGTTTTTCCGAAGATTTTATATTGCTCAGTCTCTTCTTCTGTCATTGATACAGACAAATCACTCTTAATATCACCAATAAGATAATAGTCGCCAAGATCGTCATCTATCTTATCCTTGGCCATATCGAAAGCCTTATCTTCAGCCTCTTCTTTTGAATCAGCCTGCTTCCACAGATAACCACTCTCATATTCCTTATTCACATTGACCGTCTTGGTAAAGGTCGGAATATAGGTTCCGCTTGCTGTATAGGTGTAGGTTGTCTCCTCTGTCTCATTTACAGTTGCGTCCTTGCCGGTTGCCTCTTCCAGTTCCGCCTCTTTCTTTGCTGCTTCCTCATCTCTCTCCGCATCGGTAGCATAGCTCTTATCGGAAGTAAAGGTTGCATCCGTATAGGTAATTGTGGTAACTTCTGCCTTTACAGTCTTTACTAATTCGCCAGTCTCAGCATCGTACTGCCAGGACTCCTGATCGTTCTCTTCATCAACAAAAATATCTTCCTTGCTGGTTCCGGTAACTACACTGTCAGATACAAGGGTCTCGCTGTCGGTCATATCGTTCTTTATAACCTTTGTTCCATCTACATCTACAATGGTTTCTTTAACCAGACCCTCATTAACAGTCTTAACATCGACAACTTCATTATTATCCTTCACATACTGGTCGGGTGTTTCGTTCGGGTCTCCGGAGATTTCAACTTCTCTCTTCTCAAAGATTACAATGTCATCCTTGGAACCGTTATCCATCTTGAAGTTGTAATACTTAACTTTCTTTTCGCCGTTCTCTGTGTATTCTGCAGTAAAGTAATTGTATTCATTATTATCCTTACCCTGAATACGGGTTACTTTAGCCCCTTCAATTCCCATCAGCTCGGGCAGATAGTATTTCTCCATAATGGCAATGAACAGTTTATCTTCATTTTTCCAGTTCAAGCCACCATCTTTCCGAGTCTCATCCTCCAGGTCTGCAATCTCCATAGCGTCTTTTGAAGAAGCATCTACTGCATCCTTAGCTGCTGCAACTGCTGCCTCCAACGCCTCTGCATTTGCCTTTGCTTTAGCCAACTCATCTGCTGCCGCTGTCGCATTTGCATCCGCTGTTTCGATTGCTTTATTATACTTCGCCTCAGCATCCGCAACTAATTTAGCTGCATCCTCATAATTCTTCTTTGCTTCATCATATGCTTCCAGCTTTGTATTGAAGTCTTCCTCTGCTTTCTTAGCAGTCTCTTCCAACTCGTCATAAGCGGCATTGGCATCCGTAGTGGTAGTTGCGTTCTTAATCTCGTTAAGCTGCTCGCCTACCTTTGTCTCTGCCTCGTCCATCGCATCCTTCATATCGGAAGCAATTGTACTTGCATCATCGGCAGCATCCTTTGCCTCGTCCAATGCAGCATCGGACAACTCATCATTAGCCTCGGCCACATCCAGCTGAGTATTGGTATTGCCAATGGCCGTCTTTGCATCTGCCAGAGGAGTTCCATCTTCAGCATTTACATCTTCAGCATTTACATTCTCAACGTTTTCAGCCGCATCGATTACAGCCTGTGCCAGATCTTTACCTTTACTGTCTGTTCCTGCCTCACCAGCTTCTACATTCTGAGCCACATCCCTCTTGACAGTTTCTGCATCTGCTTCTGCGGCTTTTACCTGCGCTTCGGCGCTCTTTGCAGCAGCCTGCGCCTCATCGCATACACCTGCTGGCTTTTCTTCCTGAATGGAATCATTATTGTTATCACCACTGCCTTCACCGGGCTCTGCAGCCAATGCTGTCAACGGTGAAGATGCCATCAGCATAGCGGAAATTCCGATTGCCATTGCGCGAATTACTTTTTCACTCTTTACATTTCTTCTCATTTTTCTTATCCCTCCACAATTTACTTCTCTTCTTCATCAGTTCCCGCTATATGCGTAAATAAGTACTCCAGTACATCCGGTGTGAACTTCCTTGCGGCAATTCCTATCTCGAAGCTGCCGTCCTCGTTTTGAACCTGCCTCTTGACATCGGCATACATAATCAATGTCTCGGCCACGATGATGATATCCTTTCCCACAATCTGTGGGGAACCGGCCGGCATCGTGATTCCCATGCCCAGCGGACTTACATTTTTGGTATCCACATAAAACTTTTCGCCTGTCTCACATACCACAATTACGCTTCTTGCCTGGTATTTAACCCTGTCGATTTTTCTTCTCTCTTCCATATTATCTTCCCCTTTTCCCTTCTTACCTGTAAAGACTGCTGTTTCCCTCAAAAAGGTTCAGCTTTCTTCAAAATTTTCTTCAACTTTTTTTGCTTCCAGCTCGGCGACCGTCTCTTTCAGTCTGGAAAGTGACCACCCGAGGTAATTTGTCCCCTCTGAGTCCAACTCCCGAATCCTCTTGCGGAATCCGTTACATCGTATCAGGTATACCGCAAGCAGTACGGCAAGTGCCAGAAGCACCATGACCACCACGGTAGTCCAGAAGTAATCGCTACCAGACGGTGCCAGAGGTACTCTCTCATCTTCCAGCACGACCAGGTCGTAATTTACCTGCATAAGGGAAATAGTCTGTAATATACTCATAAGCGTTGCCCCTTTATCCTTTTCTAACTGTAAAGACTGTCCCATTCTGCGAAAAGGTTCAAAAAATACAAAAAAGTTGAAAAAAAATAAAATCTTTTACATTTTATTCATAATGCTTTATAATAATGAAAGGTTCAAATATTGTATGATCAATATCGAATAAGGAGAATCGCCATGCAGGGAAAAAAATTTGTGAAATCCTTCCGCCTTGCCAAAATAATTCAGTTCGGCATATTATTGGCAATTGAGATTGTTTTCTTTCTTATTTTACTATGCAATCCTTCCGTAACCCGGGCTCTCTACAGCAATCTGCCGCTCTTTTTACTGTGTGCGATTGTCTGGATTCTGATGATTTTCCAGCTTATCTGTCTGATATATGATTTTTGTAAGCTTCGTTCCTTTGCACTGGAGTCACACGAGCTGAACAAGGTTGCCTATCTGGACGAGCTTACCGGGATACCGAACCGGCACGGACTGGATGTCATTTTCCGGACCTACGATACCCCGCAGTCCATGGACCACGTGGGCTGCTGCATGATTACCATTGACAATCTCACGGAAATCAACGAACGTCTGGGCCGTCAGACGGGAGACAATCTGATACATGATTTCGGCTCCATTCTGGAAAAGGCAGGCGATGCCTTCGGCACTGTCGGCCGAAACGGCGGAAATGATTTTCTTTGCATCATCAATCAATGCACCGCAGAAACGCTCAAACAGTTTGACGATGCCTTAACCGCCGGAACTGACGCATACAACCGGGAACATCCCGACACGCCCATCCGGCTGCGCAGCGCCTCGATCATAAACTCCGAGGCTCACATTACCGCTTTCCCCGAGCTTTTGATTGTTACCTATAATAAACTGTACGAAGAAGCTTAACTGTCGACCTGTTCCACCCAGAGAGAAGGGTAATATATGAAGGAATTGAACATCCAGTATATAGCCGGTCTGGTTCTCCGTGCAAGGCAGAATGACTCTGACGCATTCGCTGAACTGTATGCCCTCACCTACAGCAAGGTGTACAATTACGCCAGGCATTATCTGCGGGATGACTTTCTCGCCCAGGATGCCATGCAGGAGGTTTACATACTGGCTCTTAAGAATCTTTCAAAACTGAATGACCCCACCCTCTTCATTGCATGGTTGAACCGCATCTCCTTCAATGTCTGCTTTGATATGTCAAAGAAGCTGAAGAATTCCGACGCTCCCACATTGGAACCGGAATTTCTGGACAATGTGGAAGATGAATATCCCGATTCCAATCCGGAGGAGTTGTATCGGAAGAAAGAGGAACACAGGCATCTCATGGAAGCTCTGGAACAGCTTCCTTTCCAGGAGCATCAGGTTATTGTTATGCGCTACTTTAACAATATGAAACTGGAAGACATTGCCGACGCCTGTGACATCAGCCGCAGCAGCGTCAAACGCTATCTGGCTCACGGGCAGGAAACGCTCAGAAAGAAATTAAAAGGATAAGGAGGTGGGCAAATGCTTTTTCGAAAAAAGAAGAATTATGAAATGAATATCGATACGGCAAATACCATTCTCCAGAATGTTTTCGCCGCCGAGTCAAAAGCGCCCAACACGATTCCTTTTGACAAGCTGATACTGCGTGAGAAGGCAAATACCCGCTTCTACGACCGGGGGTTGATCCTGCTTCTTCTGGTGCTGCTTTTGACATTTATTTCTCCTCTGACCATTATTCCCATAGTTGGAATTTCAAGTACCGGTTTTACTGCCGATTCCGCCAAACTGAAGGACGATTATGTGGAAGACGGCATTCTGTATCTTCAGCTGGAGGGTATTAACATTCAATATGAGGAGGCTTTTCTGGAAACAACGGACGGGGTAAAACATCCGCCTGTTTCCTTTGACAAATCGAAGGGAATCATCTGTTTCCCCTATATTGACAGCATGGAATCCAATATTTACATTCCCATAGCGGACGAGCAGTCCCTGCATCTGCTTTTGACACCGTATTAAGAGGAGCATTATGCGAAAATACCGTTATCTTTCTCTGACAATTGCATATGTTCTGGCAGTCTTTAGTCTCACGGGCTGTGGTCAGGAAGACCGGACGATTCCCGATACACCTGTATCCTCTCCCTCCAAGATAGAGGTTTCTCAGCAAGGTGCAACGGGAGATGCTGATATTCCTTCCGAAAAGGCACCCACTTCTCCGGGGAGTCGGGACAACACGCCGGTCTGTCTGGTTCCGGAGGCATCCGGGACGAATGAAACCCGCAATGATGTGGCTGTGATAGATGTTTCCCATGCGGACTGCGGGTATATCATGGCCGACTACACCGGCTCGGTATCCAAGGTAAAAATCAGAATTACCGCTCCTGACTCAGTAGAATATACATATGATTTACATGGAAACGGCTACGAAACCTTTCCGTTGTCCTCCGGCGATGGCAGCTACAAGATCGTTATCTATGAAAATGTTTCCGGAACAAGTTACACCACATGTCTGTACACTACCGTTTCTGTGGCACTTTCAGATGAATTCGGACCGTTCCTCTACCCAAACCAGTATGTTAATTTCAATGCGGAGAGCGAAACCGTCAGGAAAGGTGCAGAGCTTAGTCTGGGGGCCGATACGGATATGGATGTCATAACCGCCGTTTATGACTATATCGTAAGCTCCATCACCTATGACTACGAAAAGGCTTCCGACCCTCCCACCGGCTACACTACCAACGTGGATGAGATCTTAAACTCGGGTACCGGTATTTGTCTCGATTACGCCGCACTCATGGCGGCTATGCTGCGAAGCCAGCAGATTCCCACCAGACTTGAGGTAGGGTACGCCAAGGATGCCTATCACGCCTGGATAAGTGTCTACACGGAAGAGACGGGATGGCTGAACGGATTGATTGAATTTGACGGAAACACCTGGACGCTTGTAGACCCCACTTTTGGTGCCAACAGTTCGGAGAAGGCATTGAAAAAGTTTATCGGGGACGGCAGTAACTATACGCTGCAAAAACTTTATTAAAGGGAGAAAGGCAGAATGCTAGGAAAAATGAAAGACCAGAAACTTTTATCAAATGAAGAAATTGCTTCCTTTTGCAGTCAGGCGGCAATGCTTTTTCAAGCGGGTATTCCGCCTGTTGAGAGCATGGGCATTATGTTGAGCGATACAAAATCCGCTTCCGGCAAGGCTTTGATTAACTCCATACTGGAGGTGTGCAGGACGGGAGAACCTTTCTGGAAGGCACTGGAAAGCACCGGGGTATTTCCCGACTATGTCATTCATATGCTGACACTCGGAGAGGAATCCGGCAATCTGGATGTCTGTATGTCAAGCCTCGCAAATTACTATGAGAAAGAGGATAATATTGCCTCCGGTATTAAAAGTGCCATCACGTATCCCTTTATCATGATTGCCATGATGGCAGTCATCATCTTTGTTTTAATCAGCAAGGTAATGCCCATCTTCAATCAGGTATTCATCGAGCTGGGCAGCGAAATGAACGGCTTCTCCGCCTCCCTGCTGAAGCTGGGAAGCAATTTGAACCGTTACTCCGTTGTCTTTCTGGCACTGGTTGCCCTTTTGATTCTGGTGTACCTGTTCGCCACAAAAACGCAGTCCGGCAAGCGCATGACCACCCGCTTTTTCAATGTCTTTCCTCTGACGAAGCGCTTCTACGAAAGCGTTGCCTGCGAACGGTTTGCCAGCGGAATGGCATTGACCATGAGCAGCGGTATGGACACCTTTTCCGGTCTCGACATGGTTTCCGGTCTGGTCGGAAATAAGGCGATGCAGGAAAAAATTGCCCGGTGTAAAGAAGCACTTGAAAAGGGCGACAGCTTCTCCGAGGCCCTGTCCTCAACTGAAATTTTCAGCAACCTTCATTGTCAGATGGTGGCCGTCGGCTTCAAAAGCGGTAACATTGACACTGTCTTAAGCAAGATTGCAGACAGCTACGAAAAGGAGACAGACCGGAGAATCCAGTCCATTATCTCCATTCTGGAACCCACACTGGTCATTATCCTTTCCGTCATTGTCGGTATGATTCTGTTGTCCGTCATCCTGCCTCTCATGGGCATCATGACAAGTATCGGTTAAGGAGGCAGGTATGAACCGCTTTGAACACTCTGAGCCTTCCGTCGTGCGAAGGTTCGCCTTCTGGCTTCCCATAGCAGCTTTTGTCCTGCTGTTTGTGTTATTCCTAAGCGGCATTCGGGGGTTAAGCGATACCACCGCCGCCAAGCAGAAGGAAAGTCTGGAGACCGCTCTGTCCCGCAGTATAGCGCAATGTTATGCAGTGGAAGGTGTGTATCCGGAGGACCTGGACTATCTGAAGGAACACTACGGACTGACCTATGATGAGGAGACGTTTCTGGTAGATTATGTATCCTACGGAAGCAACCTCCGGCCGGAAGTCACTGTACTGCGTAAAAATCACTAATTCTTTGGATCATGCAAGGAGAATGTCATGAAGCAGGAAAGACATTTTGTTGTAGATATCTTATTTGTATTGGCTCTGTTCGGCGTATTTGCCATCTCTGCCCTGGCCGTTGTAACCATCGGAGCAGATGTATATCAGCATACCGTACAGGATATGAGCAGGAACTATGATTCCCGTACGGCAATTGCCTATATTTCTGAGAAAATCCGCCAGACCGACTGTCTTTTGGAGGATGGTTCTCCCTCCATAAGTCTTTCGTCCTTGTCCGGGCAGCCTGCACTCGCACTGACTACCGACCGGGACGGTGAGCATCTCTGTACCTGGCTTTATTATCATGACGGTTATCTGAAAGAGTTGTATATGCGCGAGGGCGCTGACCTCGGAGGCGATATGCTTGCCGCCGGAGAAGATATTCTGAAGCTGTCTTCCCTGGAATATGAGAAATTGTCCGACAACCTGCTCTCCGTCTCCATGACACTTCCGAACGGGGAAAGCCGCAGGCTTCTCCTATCAGTGCGCTGTAAATAACAGAAAGGATTCTTTCCTATGAAGCATTCACGTTCAAGCCTATTCCTCATGGAATTGCTTATATCGCTTTTATTCTTTTCCCTGGCGAGCGCTGTGTGCATCCGGCTGTTTGCGAAGTCCCATCTCATCAGCCAGGACACCATCAACCAGAACAATGCCATTGTTCAGGCACAGAATCTGGCAGAAACCTGGCTTGCCACCGAGGGAAATATGCAGGAACTCAACCGGCTTTTGGAGCAGGGAGTTCCTTCGGAAGACGGCTTACGTATCCGGCTTCTCTTTGACGAGGATTGGGCTCCGCTCTCCGACAATTCAGAGGCTGAGAGCAGTTATGTAGCTGAGCTGCTATCTTCCGCATCCGCTTCGGAGGATGGTCTGCTGCACGCTACAGTCAGCGTATATGAAAATCAGGGCAATGTCATTTATTCCCTGGAGCTGGCACACCATGTTTCCGAAAGGAGGGGCAGTCATGAGTAAGTCTTCCAAAAAGATCTTCGGAATGAATATCGGTTCCTCCTCCATGCTACTGATTTTTATTGTTCTCTGTCTGGTATCCTTTGCCGCACTCTCCATCGTCAGTGCCAACGCCGACAGACGTCTGAGTCAGAAGATTGCGGACAGAACCACCGCCTACTATGAAGCCTGCAATGATGCCGAAAAATCACTCGCCGGCATCGACCGGGTATTGCGGGAGCAATACGATTCTTCCTCCGACCATGAAGCCTATTTTCAGGCAGTCGGGCACAGCAAAGCCTATGCCATACCCATCAGTGACACCCAGACGCTCTATGTTGAAATAGAAATTCTCTATCCGGAGAATGATGAAGATACCTTTTACCACATCAGCAGCTGGCAGGTTATAACAGAATAGAGTAAAAAAACCCCACCGACCTTCGGTGGGGTTTTCGTTACTTCTCAACTTTTCATTATTTTGCCTGTTTCCTCAGATTTTACTCCTCAGTTGTAGCGGATACTGTTTCCTCTACAGAAACTTCTTCCGGGCTCTCATCGAAGCTTACTTCCTCTTCCGCACCATACTCGTCAAAGGAAATTGTTTCCACCTCGTCGGTGCTCAGTCTGGTGTTACGGTATCTCTTCATACCTGTACCTACAGGAATCAGCTTACCGATGATAACGTTCTCCTTCAAACCAATCAGGTTATCCACCTTACCCTTAATAGCGGCCTCGGTCAGAACCTTTGTGGTCTCCTGGAAGGATGCTGCAGACAGGAAGGAATTTGTTGCCAGCGCTGCCTTGGTAATACCTAGCAGTACCTGCTTGCCTTCTGCGGGCTCCTTACCCTCTGCAACCAGCTGCTCGTTCATGTCTTCATAATCAAGGACATCCACCAGCGTACCGGGCAGGAACTCTGTATCTCCGTTATTCTCGATGCGAATCTTTTTCAACATCTGACGGACAATGACCTCAATATGCTTATCTGCAATATCAACACCCTGCAGACGGTAAACTCTCTGAACCTCACGGAGCATGTAATCCTGAACAGCACGGATGCCCTTAATCTTTAACAGATCATGAGGATTTACGCTACCTTCTGTCAGCTCATCGCCGGCTTCCAGCATCTGACCGTCCATCACCTTGATACGGGAACCGTAAGGAATCAGATACGCCTTGGACTCGCCGGTTTCCTCATTGGAGATAACAACCTCGCGCTTCTTCTTGGTATCTCTGATTTCGGCTTTTCCGCCGAACTCTGCAATAATTGCAAGTCCCTTGGGCTTTCTGGCCTCAAAAAGCTCCTCGACACGGGGAAGACCCTGTGTGATATCGTCACCTGCCACACCACCGGTATGGAAGGTTCTCATGGTCAGCTGGGTACCGGGCTCACCGATGGACTGTGCTGCAATAATACCTACTGCCTCACCTACCTGTACGGCTTCGCCGGTTGCCATGTTTGCACCGTAGCACTTTGCACAGATACCCACATGGGAACGGCAGGTCAAAATAGTACGAATCTTCACTGCCTCAATGGGCTCGCCCTTCTCGTTTACACCGACACTTAAAATCTTAGCGGCACGGCTGGGGGTAATCATGTGATTGTGCTTCACAATCATATTTCCGTCTTTATCGTAAATATCTTCGCAGGAGTATCTTCCTGTGATTCTGTCCTTCAGGCTCTCAATCGTCTCCTTGCCGTCCATAAACGCCTTGACTACGATACCGGGGATTTCACTCTTGCCCTCACAGCAGTCAGTCTCACGGATGGAAAGCTCCTGGGAAACATCAACCATTCGTCTGGTCAGGTAACCGGAGTCAGCGGTACGAAGTGCGGTATCTGACAGACCCTTACGTGCACCGTGAGCGGACATGAAGTACTCCAATACATCCAGACCTTCACGGAAGTTTGACTTGATGGGCAGTTCAATGGTTCTACCGGTTGTATCCGCCATCAATCCACGCATACCTGCCAGCTGCTTAATCTGCTGGTTGGAACCACGGGCACCGGAGTCAGCCATCATGAAGATGTTATTATACTTATCCAGTCCTGCCAACAGCACATCAGTCAGCTCTTTATCTGTCTCGTTCCAGGTCTCTACCACTGCACGATAACGCTCTTCCTCGGTAATCAGACCACGGCGGAAGTTCGCGGAAATCTTATCTACGGTAGCCTGTGCCTCAGCCAGCATCTCGGGCTTCTTTGCAGGCACGGTCATATCGGAAATGGATACGGTCATGGCTGCCCTTGTGGAGTACTTGTAGCCGATGGACTTCACATCATCCAGAACTTCTGCGGTCTTTACTGCTCCATGGGTATTGATAACCTTCTCCAGAATCTGTTTCAGCTGCTTCTTGCCTACATGGAAATCTACTTCCAGCTTCAACAAATTCTCAGGGTTGCTTCTGTCTACAAAGCCAAGATCCTGAGGAAGAATCTCGTTGAAGATGAAACGTCCCAGTGTAGACTCCACATTTCCTGTAACTATCTTTCCGCTCTCATTTCTCCTGGACATGCGGACGGTGATTCTGGAATGCAGGGTACAAGCCTTATTCTCATAAGCAAGAATTGCTTCGTTTACACTCTTGAAGAACTTGCCTTCGCCTACTGCACCGGGTCTCTCCTGAGTCAGGTAATAGATACCAAGTACCATATCCTGGGAAGGAACGGCTACAGGGCCGCCGTCGGAAGGCTTTAACAGGTTGTTGGGAGACAAAAGCAGGAATCTGCACTCTGCCTGCGCCTCTACGGACAGGGGAAGATGCACTGCCATCTGGTCACCGTCGAAGTCGGCGTTGAACGCGGTACATACAAGAGGATGCAGCTTAATTGCCTTACCCTCTACAAGAATAGGCTCAAACGCCTGAATACCAAGTCTGTGCAATGTCGGTGCACGGTTCAACATAACGGGATGTTCCTTGATAACCTCTTCCAACACATCCCAAACCTGGGTATCCATCTTATCTACCAGTTTCTTTGCATTCTTGATATTCTGGCTGATTCCCTTTGCCACCAGCTCCTTCATAACGAAGGGCTTGAACAGCTCAATAGCCATCTCCTTGGGGAGACCGCACTGATAAATTTTCAGTTCGGGACCAACCACGATAACGGAACGTCCGGAGTAGTCTACACGCTTACCCAACAGGTTCTGACGGA
>JAEDMI010000267.1 GCA_016303085.1 Acetatifactor sp. | reverse complement strand
ATGAGCTGCCGCTTTAATCCCGGTGGATATTTTTCGCTGGGTACAGATATTATGGACAATCCCGGAGATGCAAAGTACGGATTTACCACAGAGCAGATGTTTGAGGGATATCGGATTTTAAAGGCGAAGGGCGTGGAGAATTTCGGTATCCATGCGTTTCTGGCAAGTAATACCGTAACGAATGAGTATTATCCCACTCTGGCAAAGCAGCTTTTTGAACTGGCAGTGAAATTGAAGGAGGGGACAGGAGCCCATATCACCTTCATCAATCTGTCCGGAGGTATCGGAATCCCTTACAGACCGGAGCAGGAGCCAAACGATATCAGAGTCATCGGCGAGAGCGTGAGACAGGTTTATGAGGAGGTGCTGGTCCCTGCCGGCATGGGAGACGTGGCAATCTATACGGAACTGGGACGTTTTATGATGGGACCTTACGGACATCTGGTGACACAGGTGATTCATGAGAAGCACACCCATAAGGAGTATTTAGGAGTGGATGCCTGTGCCGTCAATCTCATGCGTCCCGCCATGTACGGAGCCTATCATCATATCACGGTTCTGGGGAAGGAGAACGGGCCCTGCGACCATATGTATGATGTAACCGGCTCACTGTGTGAGAATAATGACAAGTTTGCTGTGGACAGGATGCTGCCCAAGGTGGAGATCGGAGATTACATTGCCATTCATGATACCGGTGCGCATGGCTTTGCCATGGGTTATAATTATAACGGTAAGCTGAAATCCTCGGAACTTTTGCTTCACGAAGACGGAAGTGTACAGCTGATTCGACGGGCAGAGACACCCAGGGATTATTTTGCTACCTTTGATTGCTTCGATATATTTGACAAGCTTTTTCCTAACGGATAGAATAGAGATAACGGCGCCTGCATCGGTTGCAGGTGTCGTTTTTTTTCTCTGCTGAGATTGCGACGAAGCTATGTTGTAGACATTGCAGAGAAGATGCACATCTGGGAAGATGAAACTGCGATTAGGAAGCGAGGAAGATTGTATGAGATATCCGAAAAATTTATCCAAAGGCGGAACCATCGGCTTTTTGGCTCCGTCTATGGGCTGTTCCACAGAGCCATACAAAACGGGCTTTGATACGGCACTGGAGAAATGGCGTGGCATGGGCTACGAGGTCCTTTTGGGACCAAACTGCTATGAAGATAAGGGTGTGGGAATCAGTAATTCACCGGAAAGATGCGGTGCGGAGGTGATGGAAATGTTTGCATCCGATGCAGACTGTCTGATTTCCTGCGGAGGCGGCGAAATGATGTGTGAAATTCTGCCTTTTGTGGATTTTGTGGAACTGGCTATGCTGGAGCCCAAGTGGTTCATGGGGTATTCCGACAACACAAATCTGTGCTATACATTAGCCACTCTGGCAGATACGGCTTCTCTGTACGGCCCATGTGCATCTTCTTTCGGAATGGAGCCCTGGCATAAGTCTTTAAAAGATGCTTTCGGCGTTTTGACGGGGGATGTGCATACGGTGGGAAGCTACGGTAAATGGGAGAAGGAGCAGCTGAAGGATGAGGAACATCCCTGTGTCCCCTACAATCTGACGGAGTCTTTGGCAATCAAAAGTTTCCTGGGACGAAAAGAGATATCGGGAGAGGAAGAAATGCTTCGGTTCTCAGGAAGGTTGATCGGAGGCTGTATGGACTGTCTTGTCAATCTTTTGGGCACCCGCTTTGACGGGACGAAGGAATTTGCGGAAAAGTATAAGGAAGACGGATTTATCTGGTTTCTGGAATCCTGCGATTTAAATGTATTTGCCATCCGCCGCGCCATGTGGCAGATGGAAGAAGCAGGCTGGTTTCGATATGTAAAGGGCTTCTTAATCGGCAGACCCGCCAACGGAGAGCCCATGATGAATCTGGATGTTTACGGTGCTGTGTTGGAGGTTGCGGGAAGCAAAAACGTGCCTGTTGTCATGGATGTGGATCTGGGACACAGGCCGCCCATGATGCCGCTGGTGGTGGGAAGCATGGCAGATGTGACCGTGAGAGGAAACGAACTTCGGATTTCCATGGAATATAGATAAATGTATATTTTTCCGGCCGGTATATAAAACTGTTCAAATTTTTGTTCAAAATTTTATATAATTCACTTGTCAAGCGGCCGGTTCTATGCTAAAATGTCTTTTGTTGTGAGGAATTCCTCACACAAGCCGGCGTGTCGGAATGGCAGACGAGGCAGACTCAAAATCTGTTGTTGGCAACAACGTGCGGGTTCAAGTCCCGCTGCCGGCAGTGACAAACCTTATGAATCTTTTGGTTCATAAGGTTTTTTTATGTGGATTTTTTGATGCTTGCAATTTATAATAAAACATGCTAATATTAGTAAAAGCATATTTTCTATAATATATCAAATGCGGAAATAATATTTACCGTATTCTTATGTTTCATTCCATTGACGAAAGAGAAGCCTTTCGGCACTTTTTCGTATCTTTCAGAAAATTCATGCTTTTATTCCATTTTTAAGCAGGAGTTGTTCTGAAGGTGAGCTCCTGAAAATATTATAAGGAGGTCAGATGGAAGAAAGTCAAAGAAAAAATCAGGCGCTCCAGTGGCATCCGGCATTTTATGCCGGTCTTCAGATTGAACTTTCGGAGGAAGCGGAAAAGTTGGTTTTTGAAAACGAGCACCAACTCGGAACAAAGCCAAAGGAAATTGATGTACTTATAATCAAAAAGAATCCGGAGGAGAGGATTCACAAGAACATCGGACGGATTTTCCGAACCCACAACATAGTAGAATACAAGAGCCCGGAGGATTATCTGAGCATAGACGATTATTATAAAGTCTGCGGGTATGCCTTCTTCTATAAGTCAGATGTGACGGAGACGAATGCCATTCGGGTATCGGAGATTACTTTGTCATTTGTGTGCAGAAATTATCCGTACAGGCTGATAAAGCACCTGAAGGAAGAACGGAAAATGTGTGTCGAAAAACAGGAGCCCGGCATTTTCTACATAATTGGAGAAGTATTTCCCATACAACTGATTGTGACATCGAGGCTGTCCGGAACTGACAATTTGTGGTTGCGTAATCTGACGAATGATCTACAGCAGGAAGAAGAAATAGAACATCTGCTAAGGGACTATAGAGGCCATCAGAAGGAGAACCTGTATAAATCAGTGATGAACCTTATAATCCGTGCAAATCGGGAGAAATTTGAGGAGGAAAAGGAAATGTGCGAAGCGTTGCAGGAATTATATCAAGATGAGTTTGAGACATTGAGAGTATTGTTTCAGGAGGAAATAGCGGCTGCCCAGGAGAAGCTGGATGTCACTCAGGAGAAGCTGGATGTCACCCAGGAGAAGCTGGATGTCACCCAG
This sequence comes from Acetatifactor sp., assembly GCA_016303085.1. Lineage (GTDB taxonomy): Bacteria > Bacillota > Clostridia > Lachnospirales > Lachnospiraceae > Acetatifactor. Next base: position 31 of record JAEDMI010000267.1, on the reverse strand, counting down.
GAGAAGCTGGATGTCACCCAGGAGAAGCTGG
>JAEDMI010000266.1 GCA_016303085.1 Acetatifactor sp. | reverse complement strand
GATTACATGATTGAGGCTGCAAAGGAGTATCCTGAAATACAGTTCAGCCATGCAACCGGAACCAAAGCTCATACCGAGAAGCTGGATAACTACCACAATGCATTTGCTTCCATTTATGACGGCCGTTATCTTGCAGGTATTGCAGCCGGTATGAAGTTAAATGAAATGATTGAAAGCGGTGAAATCACAGCTGAGAATGCAAAAATCGGTTATGTTGGCGCTTTCACTTACGCAGAGGTTATCTCCGGTTATACTTCTTTCTTCCTGGGCGCCCGTTCCGTCTGCCCTACCGCAACCATGGAAGTAACCTTCACCGGTTCCTGGTATGACGAGACAGCTGAAAAGGAAGCAGCAAACAAGCTCATTGAGAAAGGCTGTGTACTGATTAGCCAGCATGCAGATTCCATGGGAGCTCCCACCGCTTGTGAGACAGCCGGAGTACCCAATGTTTCCTACAATGGAAGTACAGTAAGCGCATGTCCTAACACCTTCCTTGTTTCATCCAAAATCAACTGGGCACCTTACTTTGAGTATGCTCTGACCAGCATTGCAAACGGCACTGCCATTGATACCGACTGGTGCGGTTCTCTGGAGACCGGTTCTGTTGAACTGACCGACCTTGGTACTGCTGTGGCAGATGGTACGGCAGAAGCAATCGAAGCTGCTAAGGCTGACCTGATTGCCGGAAAAGTACATGTATTTGATATCACAACCTTCACCGTAGGCGGTGCAGCATTGGACAGCTATCAGGCAGACGTGGATACCGATGCAAACTACACTCCTGACCACGAGGTAGTAATTGACGGCTATTTCCATGAGTCCGGTGAAGAGTTCCGTTCCGCTCCTTACTTCGATGTACAGATTGACGGAATCACTCTTCTGGATAATGCATTCTAATCATTATTTTTAGCCATGCAATTGTGCATATGAAATGATTGCAGAGGGCGGCACAGCGATTTTCGCCGCGCCGCCCTTTTTCTATGGGGGCGAGAGAACTCGGCAATATAGAAAAAGGGCGGATTAGCCAACAACCGGAAAGGGGTTATGTGATGGAAACCAAAACAGCCGCAGTTTCAATGAAAAATGTTTCAAAAACCTTTGGCACCGTGATTGCCAACGACAAGGTAAATCTGGATATTTATAAAGGGGAGATTCTGGCCCTGCTGGGAGAAAACGGAAGCGGAAAGACAACCCTGATGAATATGCTTTCCGGTATTTATTTCCCGGATGAAGGGCAAATCTTTATCAACGGGAAAGAAGCAGTCATCAAATCTCCCAAGGATGCTCTGAGCTTAGGTATCGGTATGGTGCATCAGCACTTTAAGCTGATTGATGTGCTGTCCGCAACGGAAAACATTATTCTGGGGCTGGAGGGCAAGCTGAATATCAAAGCGGCTTCCGGGAAAATAGAAGAAATCTGTAATAAATACGGATTTGAAGTAAATCCCAAACAAAAGATTTATGATATGTCAGTATCCCAGAAACAGACAGTGGAAATCGTCAAGGTACTTTACCGCGGCGCAGATATCCTGATTCTGGACGAACCCACGGCAGTACTGACTCCCCAGGAGACAGAGAGGCTTTTCAGCGTACTGCGTAAGATGCGGGATGACGGCAAGGCGATTATTATTATCACCCATAAGATGCACGAGGTGGTATCCTTGTCCGACCGGGTCGCCGTGCTTCGGGACGGAAAATATATCGGCAGTATGGCAACCAAGGATACCACTGTGACCGAGATGACCAATATGATGGTTGGACATGCTGTAACCTTGAACATTGAGAGACCTGACCCGGTGAATCCCAGACCCCGTATTGAGGTGCAGGGTCTGACTGTCCGTAATGAGGAAGGAATCCTGAAGCTTAAGGATGTAAGCTTTACCGCCAACAGTGGTGAAATTCTTGGCATTGCCGGAATATCGGGCTGTGGACAGAAGGAGTTGCTGGAGGCAATTGCAGGTTTACAGGTTACAGAATCCGGTACAATCAGTTATGTGGAGGATGACGGCACCCGTGAAATGCTGATTGGCAAAGACCCTCTTCGAATTGCAGAGATGGGGGTTTCACTGTCCTTCGTTCCGGAAGACAGACTCGGAATGGGGCTGGTAGGTAATATGGATCTCACGGACAATATGATGCTCCGCTCCTTCCGACGTGGTCATACACCCTTTACCAACCGTAAGCCTCCAAAGCAGCTGGCTACGGATGTAGTTAAGAATCTGGATGTGGCGACCCCCGGCATAACCACTCCTATCCGAAAACTTTCCGGAGGAAATGTACAGAAAGTACTGGTAGGTCGTGAAATTGCCTCCGCTCCCACCGTACTGTTGACTGCATATGCGGTGCGTGGTCTGGATATCAATTCTTCCTACACCATATATGAACTGATTAACGAGCAAAAGAAAAAGGGAGTAGCCGTGATTTTTGTCGGCGAGGATCTGGATGTACTGTTGGAGATATCCGACCGGATTATGGTTCTCTGCGGAGGACAGGTAAGCGGTATCGTAGATGCAAGAAAAACGGACAAAAATCAGGTCGGAATGATGATGACCAGTATAGGAGGCAGCGAGAATCATGAATGAAAAAAAGAAAGAACCGTTTTTTCATATAGTGAAAAGGGATGCGCTTCCCTGGTACAAATCCATAGGAATCCGCGCCGGGGCAATTGTGCTGGCATTGATTCTCTGTGCTGTTGTAACCACCATCACCACCGGTACCAATCCGATTCAGGTATACAAGTCCATATTTATCGGTGCTTTCGGTACCTCCAGAAAAACATGGATAACCTTCCAGAATATTGCTATCTTGCTTTTGATTTCCCTTGCACTGACTCCGGCTTTTAAGATGAGATTCTGGAACATCGGCGGAGAAGGCCAGGTGCTGATAGGCGGTCTTGCCGCTGCAGCCTGCATGATTTATCTGGATGACAAACTGCCGAATGCGCTGGTAATGGTCTGTATGGTGATTGCCAGCATTGCTGCCGGCGCTGTCTGGGGCTTTATCCCTGCCTTTTTCAAGGCAAAATGGAACACCAATGAGACTCTTTCCACGCTGATGCTGAATTACATAGCAACACAGTTGGTTGCCTTTTTTATCATCGTCTGGGAGGTACCCAAAGGCTCCGGGAAAATAGGTATCATCAATCAGGATTCCAATATCGGATGGCTGCCGCAGATTTTTGGTTCTAAATATCTGCTGAGCATTCTGGTGGCAGTTGTCATCACGGTATTCATGTACATCTATTTGAATTACAGCAAGCAGGGATATGAAATCTCTGTTGTGGGTGAAAGTGAGAATACGGCAAAATATGTAGGCATTAAGGTAGAAAAGGTTATCATCCGAACCATGCTACTGTCCGGCGCCGTATGCGGTCTGGTAGGTCTGCTGTTGGT
>JAEDMI010000265.1 GCA_016303085.1 Acetatifactor sp. | reverse complement strand
GATTTATTTTTACAAGATAGTCCGTAATGGCATGATTCAGGAAGTTAATATTTTTCTCTACCTCATAAACCTCCTCGATATCTTCCTCGTCCAGCGTAATCAGTGCATTCATGGCACGGTTCAGGTTTTCGCTGGCAAGAGAAGCCATTCTGTCCAACTCCTTGATAACCTCCACCACAGCCGTGGCAGGGTTGAACACCACTTTGTCTCCGATATACTTCAGCTGATAGCTCTCTCTGTAGCCCACCTTTCTGTCCTCTCCGGGAACGCAGATACAGGACAGCTTCACAATCAGTGAGGAGAACGGGAACAGCACAATAACCTGGAATATCTTTATCAGTGTGTGTGCATTCGCCACAAAACGGCCCTTATCCGAGGAGATTGACCATATCAGCTTCATGACGGGTTCTTCCGCCACAAAGAGAATGACATACAAAAGAACAGTGCCGATAACATTGAACCAAAAATGAATCAGCGCAGCCCTCTTGGCCTCCTTCTTACCTGCCAGGGAGGCAATCAGCGCAGTACTGCAGGCACCGATATTACAGCCCAGGATAATATACAATGTAATGTGCAGTGACAACAAATCCTGATTTGCCAGTAAAAGCACGATACTGACGGTAACAGAGGAGCTTTGTATCACTGACGTCAGCAACAGTCCTACCAGCGTTGCCATAAAGGGATTTCTCAGAGAACCCAAAAGATTCACCACCTCCGGTACATCCTTCATCGATGCCATGGAGCCGGACATGGTACTCAATCCCAAAAACAATACACCGAAACCGATAATGATGTCCGCGAATTTTTTTACCTTTTCGTTTGAGACAAACATGGCAATCAACACACCCACCAGAAGAATGACCGGTGCGTATGCAGACAAGTTAAAAGATACCAGCTGTGAGGTGATAGTCGTACCGATATTGGCACCAAAGATAACGCCTGCGGCCTGATAAAGGTTCATCAGACCGGCGTTGACAAAGCTGACCACCATAGCCGTACAGGCAGATGAAGACTGGATGATACCCGTAAAAACAATACCGACCAGCATTCCCGTAAAACGATTGGTGGTAAAGATTTCCAAAACACGACGCAACTTGGCGCCGGCCACCTTTTCTATGGAGTCGCTCATCACACGCATACCGAACAGGAAAAGGCCCAGACCGCCCGCCATTGACAAAATTATACTTGCGCTCATACAAATTTCCCTTCAAAATAAAATAATACAGTTTCGGACAAACTATATTAATTTTACGGGAAAAGAAAAAAACTTACAATAGAAATTTACATTTTTTTTACATTAAGGTGTGCATCGCCAGTCTGCACCTGCCGAAATATCCTTTTCCAACTGCTTTTTCAGACTCTCCACATCCTCAAATCGCTGCTCCGGTCTGCGGAATTCATGCAGATATACCTCAATGCTTTCACCGTAGATATTCCTGTCAAAATCATACAGATAAGACTCAACACCCATAACGTGCTCGTCCGTAACCGTGGGCTTGCAGCCCACATTGCTGATTGCACGGTAGCTTCTGCCGTTGTAGCGCACGCTGGAATAATAAACACCGTTTGGCGGAAGAAGTTTTCCCGCTCTGGGCAGAATATTGACTGTCGGGAAGCCAAGACTTCTGCCGATTTGCCGTCCCTGCACTACCTTCCCCGCCACCATGTAAGGCATACCCATCAGTTTTTCCGCTAAAATCAAGTCTCCGCTCTCCACCCGGCTCCTTACATATGTGGAACTGACCTCCTGCCCGTTCAGGCAGACCTTGTCTATGGTACGCACCGTAAAGCCAAGCTCCGGCCCCATTTTTCTCAGCAGCTCTGCATTTCCTTCTCCTTTTGCTCCGAAAGATAAATCATTTCCCGCAGCAATAAAACGCGTATTCATCTGCTTTGCCAGAATCTCCGTCACAAAAGCTTTTGGGGATATGGCCGCTGTCTCCGCTGTCAACGGAAACTCAATCAAAATATCAATGTTCATGCGTTCAAACAGAAGGCGCTTTTCCTCTCTCGTGGTCAGTTCTCTGCCGTCAGACTGCCCGAAAAGCACCGCCGGTGCGGGTTCAAAGGTAAAAACACATGCCGCCATGCCCTTGCGTCTGCAGGACAGAATTTCCTCCAGAAGCCGTCTGTGGCCGATATGCACTCCGTCAAACTTACCGATAGCTACCGCAGTCTCTTTCTCCAGATAAAAATCAGTTGTGTTGCTAATGATTTCCAAGCGAATTCACTCTTTCTTTCTGATTTATAAAAACATTTTTACAGGTTTATACCACTTTCTTCCGGGCTCGTACACATAAATGCCCGCAAATCTGCCATCGGCACGGTACAGCCTTACCCATTGTCCCTGCCCGCAGACCGTTTTTTCCGCCGTCTGCTCCGGCAGTATTGCATTTCCGTTGTCCAGGAGTCTGCTGCTCTCCTCCGTCGCATGAAGAGCAGGACAATTTTCAAACATGCTGTCCACCGGCAGAACCGCCTCCTCCAGCTTTCCCTCGTCCTTCATCTGCTGCAGCTGCCCGAGTTTCACTGCCGACTCCTGTCGAAATCTGCCAACGCCGGTGCGTCTGAGACTCTGCATGGTTCCGCCGCACCCCAGCTTCTCCCCGATATCGGCACAGAGGGTTCTGATATAGGTTCCCTTGGAGCACACTACCCGCATTTTTACCACCGGCAACCTGCATTCCAGAATTTCCAGTTCCAGTATCTTTACCGGGCGCGCCTTCCGCTCCACTTCCTTCCCGGCTCTTGCCAGTTCATACAGCTTTTTGCCGTTTACCTTTAGCGCCGAGTACATGGGCGGAACCTGTTCATAATCCCCCACAAAGCTCTCGCAGACTCTATATACTTCCGACTCAGACACCTCTACAGGATGCTTCGCCAGAACCTGCCCTGTGGTATCCTGGGTATCTGTCTGCACACCCAGCAAAAGCTCCGTCACATACTCTTTCTCCTTGTCGGTAAGCATGTCGCACAGCTTTGTACCGTTTCCCAGGCAAACCGGAAGTACTCCCGTTGCCTCCGGGTCCAGCGTCCCGGTATGTCCGATTTTTTTCTGCCCACAGATTCCCCGCATTTTCGCCACAACATCGTGGGAGGTAAATCCGGGCTCTTTGTCTATTATGATAATTCCGTTAATCATTTTACCCCAGCTGTTTTGCAATATGTAAGGAAAGATTGTTGACACAATCGTAGAAAGTACCCCGCATGGTACAGCCCGCCGCTCTCGCATGACCGCCGCCGCCAAAGTAAGATGCCACCTCAGCCACGTTGACCTTCTCGTCGGAGCGCATACTTACCTTATATTCCAGCACATCCGTCTGGTACATGAAAATAGCGCAGCTGATACCCTCAATATTACGCAACTGATTCACGATGCCGTCCAAATCCTTGGATGTTACATCGTAAAACTCCA
>JAEDMI010000264.1 GCA_016303085.1 Acetatifactor sp. | reverse complement strand
GGCTGTGAATAACAGGCTATATATGTGTTGCGATTATCAGGGTTCTTCCGTTCTGGCGGGCACGGATATATTCTTCAGCACGGGTACGGATTTCTACATCCATTCCCGTAAAGGGTTCGTCCAGAAGCACACATTCAGAATCTGCCTCCATGGCACGGACCAGTGCCACCCTGCGTTTCATTCCGCCGCTCAAAGTCTCGCAGGGCTTGTCCAGAGCTTCCGGCTCCAGAAGCTGTTCCAGCGCATTTCTTGCCACTCCCGCATCTCCCGTCACCAGTTCCACATTTTTCACTGCACTGTACCCGCGGCACAGCCTGTCCTCCTGAAAAACCATACTACAGGATGCAGCAGCCTTCACCGTGCCGCTGTCCGGCTGCTCTAACCCCGCCAGGAGACGGAGCAGTGTTGTCTTTCCGCTGCCGGAGGGTTCTCTCAGATAATAAACATGTCCCTTCTCAAAGGAATCATTCCTGTCCTCAAACACAGTTATACTGCCATATCTCTTACACACATTTTTCATCGCAAAGCCATGGTCATCAGCCACAACAGGCTCCGCAACTGTTGTATCCTGCCGAGACCTCCTTCCCCGCTCTTCTTCCTTTGGCTTTATCGACTGTCTCCGGCTTTTTACCCCCGGCTTTCTGCACACAGGCTGCCACTCAAAAAACTTTTCCGTCGCCCACAAAACAATTCTTTCAAAAAGAAAACTGAGAAAAACGACCACCGCTGTCCATGCAAAGACTCCTGCCGTGTTCAGATATATTTTCGACAGATAAAGCTGTCCTCCGATGGAAATGTCTGACATGCCAATCACTTCCGCCGCTACTCCCGACTTCCAACTCATGCCCAGCGCCACCCTCATACCGCTGAACAGATAGGGGCGCAGCGCCGGTCTGTATATATAGAAAAACCGGCTTCCAACGGGCAGACGGAATACTCTTCCCATCTCCAAGAGTTCCCTGTCCACATTTTTCAGCCCCTCCAGCGTGCTGATATAAATGCCCGGCAGTACCACCAGAAAGCTGATTGCTGCTGCCAGGAAAGAGGAACCCCACCAGATGAGCAGCAACACCACAAAGGATGCCACGGGGATTGATTTTAACAGACTGATAACCGGAGCCAGACACTCCTCCATAAACGGAAATTGATAACTGACCGACGCCAGCAGGACAGCTATCCCAAAGCCCGCGGAAAACCCTATCCCTATGCGGAGCAATGACATTGCCACCGTTTTATAAAACGAAGCCTCTCCCAGCAGGGAAAGCAATTCTCCCGCCGCCTGAAGCGGTGTCGCCATCAATATTTTATTGTCCACAGCCAATGCAAGCACTGCCCACACCACAATCCAAAATAGAATAATCAGAATCTTTCTAATTGTTTTTTTCATCAATATCCACCTAAATAATAGAAGTCATCTCCCGGCAATCGGCCTCCCACAAGTTCTCCGTTGAACTCCGCAAGAACCTGAAGGTATGCGGACAAAGCATCCTTCATCTCCTGTCCGGTGACACAGACGATATTACACTGTGGAATTGCCTTCAGCGCAATGGGCTCCTTCGCCACAATGCCCGCCTGCACCGCCAATGCCGCTCCTGCCTCCGCATTCTCATTGACAGCTGCAACACTCAGTGCATGTTCTTCCAAAAAAGCCTCCACTGCCCGAGGATGCTCCTCCAGAAAATCTTTCCTCACCACCGTCACGCCGGTAACCATTCCTTCCGCTCCGTTTCCGATGCGCAGCCATTCTTCATTCATGTCCAGCACTACTCTCAACTCATCATTCTGCATCAGCGCTGCCGTGACAAAAGGTTGGGGCAACAGACCGATTGCATCCGGGTTCTCAGCAAGTACCGCGGCTACCTCCGTAGCTTCAGACTTGAATTCCAGTGCATAATCTGCCTCCGTCAGTCCATTGGTCTCCAAAATATACCTCAGGGAAGCCTCCGGAGTAGTTCCCTTGCCGGTCAGATAAATCGTCCTGTCTTTCAAGTCAGCCACGCTGCTCACCTCTGCCGTTCCCGTCACCATATATAACACACCCAAGGTGTTGATATCGATAACCGCCACACCACCCTCGGTCTTTTGGTACAGTAACGCTGCCACATTGGCAGGCACCAAAGCAATGTCAAGCTCTCCCTTAGCCATCAGCGGCAACAGTTCGTCCGCTCCCGCAGCCATCCGAAACTCATAGCTTTCCTCCGTCTCGCCTTTTTGGGCTTTATCCATCAAAAATAAGATACCCATGGAGGTAGGTCCTTTCAGCGACCCTACCCTGACATTGACGCTCTCCTTCTGCCCGCATCCCGCAAGACAAAAGGTGTATAAAATTACGCAAAACAGCATAACTGCTATATTACGGGTTCTTTTCTGTATCATAACTGTTTACCTCTGATTTTTTTCTTATTCAGAGTATCATCATTAAATTTCAAAGTCAATTTTCCTCCAAAAGTTTCCAACATATTTCTTTCCGTCAGGGTCATACTAAGACCAAGATAAGTCGCAGCAAGGCACTGAACCAAAGCAACAGCTTCGGGATAAGTGCAGGCGGCACTTATCTTGAAGATAGAGAAGGCAAACAAAACACACTTATGGAGGTGAAAAGAATGTCCGGTAACAGAAGTAATAGAGTAGAAGTGCCTGAAGCAAAGGCAGCAATGGATCGTTTTAAGACTGAGGTTGCATCTGAGCTTGGTGTAAACCTGAAGGAAGGCTACAACGGTGATCTGACTTCCCGTGAGGCTGGTTCCATCGGTGGAGAAATGGTTCGTCGTATGATTCGTAAGCAGGAAGAGCAGATGAAATAAGGCTCCCCGAGCGAAAAGAACCGCGTAAATAAACGCATCAGGAAAAGACCCGGGCAAAAGCTACGGGTGGATAAGGAAATAAAACTTAATGTATCTGTAGCATTGCAAGGCAGAAATTTCAGACATCAATCGAAAGGTTGGTGTCTGTTTTCTTTTTTCCGCACACTCGCATTTCTATTTAAAAACTTTCCGGTACAAGTGCAAGTTTATTTTTTCCTCACTTTAATGCGTATTATAATTCTTCCGTCCTGAAGGTTGCATAACCCTCGTAACAGTAGCTGTGGTCGATGCCCCTCATGTAGACCTCACTGCTGTTGATTTCATCGGTAAGAGCTTCTTTTAAAATATGGTTAATTTCAATACCTTTTTCAAAAAGCTCCACGACCTTTTTCTTGCTGATGCGTTCTTCCTCACGGGCAAGGTCGGCGAAACTGGTTAGCCCTAATTTATTTTCAAGCATAGCTGGTCTCCTTACTTCGTTTCATCCGGAACAAATTCCATATTATCGTCTATAACACAAGCCTTTGCAAGGTCTAACTTTTTCATATTTTGGTCAATCAACAGTTCCCAAAGCTTTTATAACTTACAGCCATAAAGCATATCTCAAAATA
>JAEDMI010000263.1 GCA_016303085.1 Acetatifactor sp. | reverse complement strand
AAATCTTGTATCGTTCTATATTGAGTTCGGCGATTTTCCTGCTGCACGCGAATGCATCAGCAATCTCATCCACAGTCATCCGGGCAAGGTCCCCGGCAAACTTTGAAGCCACATCCCCGAACATAGGATGCGTCACTTCAATGCCGGCGCTGTGACACCGCTCCCTCATTATTTTTGCACTTGCCAATAGTATCTGCATAATAATCAACCTGAAATGCTTCGTGTGGCGTCAGTCTTAAACTTATACATTCCTGTTTGATACGAAAGACGGCCTAAAGCAATCCACTTATTGTATCCTCTCATTTCTGCCCATCTGGAACAAGTCTTTTGTATAACAGCTGGAGACAATCGAACTTCCGGGACAGTTTTCCAATCAGCATCAGGAATAAGTGCGTTTGCAGCAAATTGATTTGCAGCCTTTTCGCGTGGGCTCTCATGATCATAATCCTCAATGTCGACATTAAAGTCCTCATAATCATGATTAATTACATGTGCGAATTCATGCATGACGGAGAAAGCAAAATTATCAATCTTATCATATCTCTTTGTCATTATTATACAGGGATGTCCGTCATATTCAAACGAGTATCCATCAATTGACGCGCCATCGACTTTAGGTACAATACCGAACAAGATGCCGTATTGTGCAAATGCACTTTCCAGCCGTTCAATCGTATTCTCATTTTCGTGAAGAATAGACACAATCTTTGGTACCAGCTCGTTTATACGAGTTTCATCATAAATTGCATCTAGCCTATTTGAATATGCATATTGCTTTGCAAGCAAAAGCCAAGTCATAATCTTGATAGGATCTTTACCAACTTTGTCAGATTTCTTAAACAGTCCTCGGGTTTGTAGTTGTAATTGTTCTGGTTCCGGAAGTTTGAAAACAGCAGTCAGGAACTCCACTGTTTCAGTACAAAAAGCATGTACAGATCCTAATCGCTGTTCCAAAATTTTCACATTGAAAAATTTGGAATACTCTTGGATGATATTATACGCAGCGGTCTCAGCAATCTGCCTTTCTGCATTTTGCTGAATTTTGTAATCAAATCCGATTTGCAGGTTTACCCAATCTATTGAAGGTATTCCCAACACCTCTTCCAGTTTGTCAGCCACTGGTTTTGTAATGGAACGCTTTCCCTTGATGATTTCATTAAGATGCGACGGCTGCATTTCAATCATCTTCGCAAAATCTTTTTGTGAAATGCCACGTTCTATGAGCTCCTCTTTTAGGATGCTGCCCGGATGGATAGCCATCAAGGCGGGGGCTTCATTTCTTGTTGCCATAGTGGTCGTTATTTAATTCTAATAATGTAATTTCAATTCCATCTTCAAGCTCTCTGAATATCAATCGCTCCACTCTACCATTTACCACTCTTACAGAGCTGAGGTTTTCACAGTACTTCAACTTTTCATAATGTAAGAAACTATATGGTTCAAGACCTTTAGTATCAGCGACAGTTGTCAGTACATTGTACACTCTCGCCAACCCTATCATAAACTTCTTATCCTTTGAGTACTTTTTGTACTTATTATTCCTGCCGGTCCGAATCAATTCGTCAAGATCCGTATCCGATATATTAACTTTCATACATCATACCGTCGTCATAAATTTACAGTGCAAATATACATAAAATTCCATAATTTGGGAATTTTTACAAGTTTTTTATACCTTTGCAGTCCAATTTGAAAAATATGAAACAGAAAAAGTTAAAAATCACCTTGGAAGACTTCATCCGTGCCAACCGCAAGGCTGCGAGGCAGGAGGAAATTGAAAGACACGGACGTCAGGTCCAGTCACGAAGAATGGTCCACAAGTCCAAAAAGACTTACGACAGAAACAGACTCAAGAGAGCTGTCATCAAGAGCGATGACGGCTCTTTTTTTAAGATTGGCAACAGAATAGTTGAGAAATGTTTGCAGAATTAGACTAATTTTTAGGAAATTTGTGGCCGGATAAAACCTAAAAGTAATATGAAAAAAATTGCTGTTGTCACCGGAGCATCCAGCGGGATTGGCAAGGTGTTTTCTCTGACTGCCGGGGACCGGATGGAATTTGATGAACTCTGGGCTATTGCCAGAAGAGAAGCTACTAAAATCTATAACCGCGTTTTATGAAAAAGATAATATTCGTATGTCACGGAAACATCTGCCGCTCACCGATGGCGGAGTTCGTGTTCAAGAAGCTTTTAAGCGACATCGGAATGGAAGATGATTTCGAGGTAACTTCCGCAGCCGTATCCTTTGAAGAGGAAGGCAACAGCATCTATCCCTACGCCGCCGAAACATTGCGCCGCCACGAAATTCCTTTCGGGCATCACAGAGCCCACAGAATCACGAAACAGGAGTACGAAGAAGCTGACCTTGTGATAGTTATGGACTCTTCAAACCTCCGCCTGCTGCAAAGGATTTCCCCGGACACCGGCAAAGCCCACAAGCTGCTGGAATACGCCGGACAGCACTCAGATGTTGCTGATCCCTGGTACACCGGCAATTTCGAACAGGCCTATTCCGACATTCTGCGCGGCTGCAGGGCACTGCTGAGTCATCTTACTTAATTTCAAGCCTGGTCACAAATATTATTGAGCAGGGCTCAGACACTGAGATGCTGTATAGGGACTATCTTGCACACATATCTTCATTTGATCCTGTCGAAGGCAAACGACGATTCCTTGATTTGGAGGATTCGCTTGGCTACTGGTCCCCGGTGGTAATATCAGCCGGAATGGTAGCTAGAGAAGTGCACCAGGGACAGAAGGATAAGGGTGGCAATGATTATTTCCAGTCTCATTTACTTCCTGTAGCTAAAAGCGGATTCACCTGGAAAGAAAAAATTGTTGGCTTCCTTCATGACTCCATCGAAGACACCGACTATGACCTGGACAGCTCGTTTTCTATGGTAAAAACCAAACTTAATGACATTGCAGCAAGCCCAGACACAGACTGGAAAGAAGAGTTTGACATTATGCCATTTCCCGGCGACAGTATATTCTTTCCATCCGAAGATGATTGGAAAGAAATGGGCGAGGCTTTGATGGTTTTAAATCACAAAACTGCCGCAACCCGGGAAGAATATATCCAAAGATTCCGCAAAACCCGTTGGCTTTGAGGGTAAAACTGAAAGATATGGAGAACAATATGGATATCAGCCGGATACCGTCCCCCACACCCGAGGATTACGAACGCCGTGAAAGATACAAGGCGGAATACAGCACCCTGTTGGGTATGCTTCCGCCAATAGACTATTAGTGTCTGATCTGTACACGGTCTCATCTGTTTTATGCAGAATGATGTTCCGCAACATAGCCTCCAATTGGAGTCCAAGAATGAGTCCGGGAAATATGGATGTCGGAAAGATTGATTATCTTTGCAGGTTAAATGAGTATTTATGGCAGACAGCAATTTCATTGATTACGTTAAAATATTTTGTGCTTCGGGGAACGGCGGTTCCGGGTCGATGCACTTGAGGCGTGAGAAGTATATTCCCAAGG
>JAEDMI010000262.1 GCA_016303085.1 Acetatifactor sp. | reverse complement strand
AAAGCTGGCGGAGCCGTTGATGAAGACTAACTACGGAAAATATCTGGTAGAGGTAGCAAATGGACTCTAAACTGCGAAGGATGGCAATTTTGTCTTCCATGGCGGTCATTCTTCTGGTGGCAGTTCTGGTGCTTTATACAAATCGTGATGAAAGTAAAGGGCCGGAGACGGTCCGGCTGCAGACAGAGCAGACTGCGGAACCGGAAGAGACTGACGGACAACAAAGTACAGGACAAATCGGAGATGATCTTTCCGCTTTTCTCAAAGATAACACCTTTTTTGATCAGGAAGTAAATCCCATATTGGAGGCAGCGAAGGATGAGAGCAGTCGGCTGTCTCTGATAGTGACTTCCGTGGAGAAGGACTTGCGTATTCAGATTGTGGACAAGTCCGGTGAACCGGTGACGGGAGAGAGCTTTTACGTCAGCCTGGACGGTGTCGGCGAGTATAAGGATTTGGACAGGGACGGTGTCATATACATAGGAGATTTGACAGCGGGTGAGTATTTTGTCGAACTCCTTCCCATATCCGGCTACCGGGTGCCGGAAAACGAGACCAGGGTAAGGGTAAAAGACAAGGTAGAGTACCTTGCCATTGACGACATCTCTCTGCTTATCAAGACGGAAGCGGATATTGATGCGCAGGCGGAGGACACTGCCGTGGCAGATGCCCTGACGGATGCCGACAAGACCGAGATAAAGAAGCTGCAAAATACCACGGGAAACAGCAGAGTCGGGATAGATGTCTCCAAGTGGAACGGCGAAATCGACTGGGACAGAGTTCGGAATGCCGGGGTGGAGTTTGCCATTGTCCGTGCGGGATACCGCGGATCTGTGACGGGAAGTCTGGTGGAAGACCCATGTTTTGCCGCAAATATGAAGGGGGCTGCCGCCAGCGGTGTGCCGGTTGGCGTCTATTTCTTCACTCAGGCGGTGAACGAGGTGGAAGCGGTGGAAGAAGCCTCCGTGGTGTTGCAGCTGGTGAAAGAGTACAGTCTGGATTATCCTATCTTCATTGATACGGAGGGTGCCGGAGGAAACGGCCGCGCCGACGGGCTGGATGCTGAGACGAGAACCCTTGTCTGCGAGGCTTTCTGCCGCACCATTGAGAATGCCGGATACAAAGCGGGTGTATACGGAAGCCGAAATTGGTACAACAATAATCTGTATACCGACAGACTGGACAATGACTATTGTATCTGGCTGGCAGAATACCGCAGTGTCCCGCTGTACCAGGGGTATTATCAGATATGGCAGTATACCTCAAAAGGCAAGGTGGACGGCATCGACGGCAACGTGGACATGAACATAAGCTACTACTAGAAAATCAAGCGGCTGCGAAGCAGACATTTGATTTTCAGTAGTAGCTTAGCGAAAAAATCATTGAGCGCGAAGCGCGGAAATTGCGCAGCAATTTGATTTTTGAGCTATAATGGAAACTAGGGCAGAAAATCAAGCGGCTGCGAAGCAGACATTTGATTTTCGGTAGCACCACTGATTGATGGATAAGTTGAATGCTATAATTTCAGATTGACATAACATAGAAAGGAATCGGAATATGGGAAAAATTACGGTAGAAACATGTGAAATAGAGGGCTTGAAGATTATTACTCCCACAGTGCACGGGGATGCGAGAGGCTATTTTTGCGAGACCTATCACTATGAGGACTATAAGGCGGCGGGAATTCCCGATGTCTTTGTACAGGATAATCAATCTGCGTCAAAGAGGGGCGTGCTGAGGGGATTGCATTTTCAGATTGAACACCCCCAGGCAAAACTGGTGCGTGTGATAAAAGGAGAGGTTTTCGATGTGGCTGTTGACTTGAGAAAAGATTCTCCTACTTATGGTCAGTGGCACGGAGTTCTGCTGTCGGAGGAGAATAAGAAGCAGTTTTATGTGCCCAAGAACTTTGCCCATGGCTTCCTTGTGCTCTCCGATTATGCGGAGTTCTGTTATAAGTGCACCGATTTTTATCATCCCGGTGACGAGGGCGGCATTATGTACAATGATCCGGCAATCGGTGTTAAATGGCCTATTCCCGAGGACATGGAGTTGATTTTTTCAGAAAGAGACACAAAGTGGGGCGGACTGGAAAGCCTGAAAAGATAACAAGGGGAAAGCAAAGCATGAAGATAAGCAAAAAAGGCGGAATTGCCGTATTCTCGCTGACAGGTCTGATATTGGCAATTATTATTGTCACTCATCAGAATCTGAGTCCTGCCGCAGACCCGCAGCAGGAACTGATAAAAAAAATGATATCCTGTGTGGTGATACTGATTACCTGCCTGGTTTTCGCCAAATGGTACGACAAATTTACCACCCTTCCCGTAGAATTGTTTCAGAACAGGCATCTTATATGGAAACTGGCAAAGAACGATTTTAAGAAACGTTATGCAGGCTCTTACATGGGTGCGGTCTGGGCCATGATTCAGCCGGTGGTAACTGTAGCGATGTATTACATTGTATTTGACAAAATCATGGGAAACGGCATCAATCGGGGAACAGGTGATGTCCCCTTTGTCCTTTTTCTGACGGCGGGGCTTGTCCCCTGGTTCTATTTTACCGAAGCGCTGAACAACGGAACCAATGCCATGTTGGAATACAATTATCTGGTGAAAAAAGTGGTATTTAAGATTAGTATTCTGCCGATTATCAAGATTATTGCCGCAACTTTCATCCATATATTCTTTGTGTGTGTTCTGCTGGTAGTGGCGGCCATCTATGGTTATTACCCTACGGTATATACATTGCAGATATTTTATTACAGTGCGTGCTTGTTTATTTTCGTGCTGGCGCTGTGCTATACCACCTGTTCCATTGTGGTATTTTTTAGGGATTTATCCCAGATTATTAACATTGCGCTGCAAATTGGCATGTGGGCAACCCCTATTCTGTGGAGTATCGACAGTTTGGGTGCCGGGTGGGTCATTATACTGAAATTGAATCCGCTGGTGTATATTGTAAACGGATACCGTAGCGCCATTTATGAGCATGAATGGTTTTTCCAGGACTTCTTTTCCACGATGTATTTTTGGATTGTGACTGTAATCCTGTTTGGAATCGGAGCGGCGGTTTTTAAGAGACTAAAGGTGCATTTCGCGGATGTGCTGTAGGGAGATAGGAGAGAGAATTTTGAGAGACAGAATTAAGAGAATCATGACATGGAGACCGGATAAAAAACTGGTGGCGGCAGGGGCAATCTTGGGGTTGATTTTATTATTATTACCGCTTTTCCGTGTGGCTCTCTATAGTGCACCTTGGTATGACGATTATAATTACGGCAGATATGCAAAGGAATTCCTGGAGGAGGAAAGAAGTCTTGTCAGTGCAATCAGGGGCGCATGGTATTGTACAAGGACTTCGTGGTATGCATGGCAGGGCACCTTTTCCTCTATTTTTTTCATGTCTATGGTTCCCTCGGTGTGGGGAGACCAATACTATTTTTGGGGTCCTCTGTTTCTGCTTTGCATTCTTCTGATTGCAATATTTGGTTTGACTAA
>JAEDMI010000019.1 GCA_016303085.1 Acetatifactor sp. | reverse complement strand
ACGCGAAAATCGGGCCAAAGAGTAACGCAGTCACTTTCCTGATGCCTCATTTCTCAGACAGGCTACCCATAGAAAACTTTGTAATATATGATGATACACGGGGCATTTTTGGTGTGCATCCCGCAGGCGGACAATGGTATCTGCTTTCGGGGGAGGAGAGCGGGGAAAGGGAGCTTCGCCTCTCGGAACAGGAGATGCAGTATCAGGAATTGTTTCGACATTTTTGCCGTACAATTGCCATAAAAGAGAGGAAAAATCTAAAGCTGCAGAGAAATATGCTGCCCTTAAGATTCCAAGAATATATGGTGGAATTCAGGCAGAAAGTATAATTATGATTTGTGCCGTAGTAATGTGTTAAAGTACCATCTGGATAATTTATCCAAAAAACAGAAAATGTGTTTTGCATCAACCGACAAAATGATGAAAATATGTGTTTTTTTAATGAAAACAGGGCGAAATTTGGCGATGAAAAAACACTTTACATTTCAAATAATTCGCATATAATGGTAAATTATAGAAATTATTTAATTTGCTTTTTGGGATGAAAGGATGGTTGGAAATGGTCAAGACAATTCGTATGACGCAGGATGATGTTCAGCATTTTGTGGACGTAACTTCCAAGTGTGATTTTGACATCGACATTTCCTATAACAGATATGTGGTGGATGCCAAATCATTTTTAGGAGTGTACGGACTGGATTTCAGAATGCCTTTAAAGGTATCCTATGACGGATATAACGAAGGGTTGGAAGAACTTTTGAGAAAGTTTGCGGTAGCGTGTTAAAAGCAGTTTTACCCGGCAAAACAAAATTGACTCCCTATGAAAGATAGAGTACTATCTTCATAGGGAGTTTTTTTGATAGGAGGATCTTTGTGGACAAAATTCGTATTTCGGTTCGGAGCCTGGTGGAGTTTGTACTGCGCCATGGGGATATTGATAAAAGACATCAGATTTCCTCCGATGATGCCATGCAGGAGGGCAGCCGGATTCACCGCATGATTCAGCGAAGAATGGGAGCGGAATATGAGGCGGAGGTCCCGTTAAAGATTTCATTTGAGGAAGAGGGCTATATGCTGACCATAGAAGGGCGGGCTGACGGAATTATCCATCATGAGGATAAAGTCATCATTGATGAGATAAAAGGAACGTATCGTGACCCGGTGAGATGGAAGGAGCCCCAACCGCTGCATCTTGCCCAGGCAAAGTGCTATGCCTATATCTACGGACAGCAGCAGAAACTGTCCGAGATTCAGGTAAGAATCACTTATTGTCATATCCCTACGGAGGAACTGCGTTATTTTATTCAGGACTATACCTTTGAAGAACTGGAGCAATGGTTTGGAGAAGTGATGTCCTCTTACAGGAAATGGGCCGACTATTCCTGGAAATGGAAGAAAATCAGGCAGGAGTCCATTCAGGGACTGGAGTTTCCTTTTGCTTATCGCGATGGGCAGAAGGAACTTGTAGCCGGCGTATACAGAACAATTTATCATAAGAAGAAACTGTTTCTGGAGGCTCCTACAGGAGTGGGGAAAACAATTTCTACCGTATATCCGGCAGTGCAGGCTATGGGGCAGGGAATGGCAGACAAGCTTTTTTATCTGACAGCAAAAACAATTACCGGAACTGTTGCGGAGGATACCCTGGAATTGCTCAGGGAGCGGGGACTCAGACTGAAAAGTGTTACTTTGACTGCCAAGGAAAAAATCTGTTTTATGGAAGAAACAGAGTGTATTCCGGAGTACTGCCCTTATGCCAAGGGACATTATGACCGTATCAACGATGCGATTTATGACCTGCTGACATCAAAAGAAAGCTTCAGCCGTGAACAGATTGAGACATATGCTGAAAAGCATCAAGTATGTCCCTTTGAAATGTGTCTGGATATGAGTCTTTTTGCGGATGCGGTTATCTGTGATTACAACTACCTGTTTGACCCGCATGTTTATCTGAAACGTTTCTTTTCGGATGGCTCTCCGGGAAATTATGTTTTTTTGGTGGATGAAGCTCATAATCTGCTGGAGCGGGGAAGAGAAATGTACAGTGCCGAGCTGTTTAAAGAACAGTTTCTGGAACTGCGAAAAGAACTAAAGCAGACAATAATGTCAGAAATATCGGGACGCGGTAAAAAGGCTGATATTTCCGGGCAAATGACGTTGGATATGACGCTTGAGACGACGGATTCGTCAGGAAGCGGGGAGGTGCCTGAGAGGGATGAACATGCTGTTGACCAATTCGGTACTGATTTGGCAGAAGAGGAATTTGAGAAGGAGGGAACTTCGGTATCTGCGGGAAAGAGCAGAGGATACAGTATTCTGGTCAGACAGGGCTATGCGGACAAGATGATTTACCAGGCGGAAAAGTGTAACAGACAACTTCTTACTTTGAAGCGGGAGTGTGAACAATGCCGTATCGTGCAGGAAATCGATTCCTTTGTACAGCCGCTGATGCGTCTTCAGGCAGTGCTTGACGACTATCTGGGAGAACCGGAGGAGGAACAGGTGGCGGTGCGAGAAGAACTTTTAAACTTCTATTTTGAAATCAGCCACTTTCTGGAGATATACGAGCTGTTGGATGATAATTATGTGAAATATACGCAGCTGTGTGAGGACGGAAGCTTTTTCCTGAAGCTGTTCTGTGTAAATCCCGCTGAAAATCTCCGGCGGTGCATGGACAGAGGGAAAAGCAGTATTCTGTTTTCGGCAACACTTCTGCCCATACAGTATTACAAGAAACTTCTGGGCGGTGAGAAGGAGGACTATGAAATTTATGCGCAATCTGTCTTTAATCCGGCAAAGCGCGCTCTGTATATTGCGGAGGATGTAACCAGCAGATATACCAGGCGCTCCGAGGAGGAGTTCTGCAATATTGCCAGATATATCGAGGAAATTGTGAAGAACCGCCACGGCAACTATATGGTGTTCTGTCCCTCCTATTCCTTTCTGAGAGCCATTTATGAACGATATACGGAAAATTTCGGAGGAGAGGACAGGGAGTGTATCATTCAGAGTGAATACATGAGCGAGGCGGACAGGGAAGATTTTCTCGGAAAGTTTCGTGGAAACGGGGATTGCAATCTTCAGAGCAGCATTGATATGGAAATTGAGGAAGAGGATAATGTTCTTATCGGTTTTTGCGTGCTGGGCGGAATTTTCGGTGAGGGAATCGATTTGAAAAATGACAGCCTGATAGGCGCAATTATCGTGGGTACAGGACTGCCCCAGGTGTGTTTTGAACGGGAAATTCTCAAGGAGTTTTTTGAGAAGGACGGAGAGAGCGGTTTTGATTATTCTTATCGATATCCGGGCATGAATAAGGTCCTTCAGGCAGCCGGACGTGTAATTCGGACGGTGGAGGATGTGGGAATCATTGCCCTTCTGGATGAAAGGTTTTTGCAGTTTGCCTATAAGCGTATGTTTCCCAGAGAGTGGGAACATTTTGAGACGGTGAGAGTTGGGACGGTGGCAAAACGGGTGGAACGTTTTTGGAATGAGTGGCTTTGATTTTGCATAAAACGACGTCGGATTTTTTGTTATTGACACTGTGTAAAAAGTGATATGACACATGTGTATATGTGGATAACTCTGTGGATTTAGTGGATTTTTTGAAAAATCAACCGAAGAAAATGACAAAGGGATTCAGTTATCCACATGCAAGATTTGTGCAAGTTCTTATTTTGGTACTGGGTTGGTCAATGAAGAAGCCGGGAGGAAAACCGGCAAGGAACAGTCGGCAGAAAGAAACAAAGAGCAAGAACAAAGAGCAGGAACAAAAAGAGCAGGAACAAAAAGAGCAGGAACAAAGAGCAAGAACAGAGAGCATGAACAAAAAGAGCAGAAACAAAGAAGCAAAATAAAGAACCGGAATGAAAGGGAGAATAAAAAATGTGGGCATATGAAAGTGTGTTTTATCAGATTTATCCGTTGGGGTTCTGCGGAGCCCCCTTTGAAAATGACGGAGTGCAAGAGCATCGGATACGGAAGGTGAAGGATTGGATTCCGCATATCAAAAAGCTGGGAGCAAATGCAATTTACTTTTCCCCGCTGTTTGAGTCCGATACCCATGGGTACAATACCAGAGATTATCGCAGGGTAGATGTACGCTTGGGCACCAATGAAGATTTCAAAGAGCTCTGTGACGTTTTGCATGAAAACGGAATCAAAGTGGTTTTGGATGGCGTGTTCAACCATGTGGGAAGAGGTTTCGGCCCCTTTCAGGATGTGCTTTGCAACAGAGAAAATTCTCCCTATGTAAATTGGTTTTACCGAATTGCTTTCGACGGTAACTCCGGCTATAATGACGGTCTGTGGTATGAGGGCTGGGAGGGAAACTATGATTTGGTAAAACTGAACCTGCGCAATGAGGACGTGGTAAATTATCTGTTGGAGAGTGTCAGATTCTGGGTGGAGGAATTCGGAATCGACGGGCTTAGGCTGGATTTGGCTTACAGCCTGGACGAGGATTTTGTGCGTAGGCTGCGCAGGTTTTGTGACGGATTAAAGGAAGACTTTTTCCTGTTGGGAGAGATGCTTCACGGGGATTATAATCGCCTGATGAACGATCAGATGCTTCACTCCGTCACCAACTATGAGTGTTACAAGGGACTGTACAGCAGTTTTAACAGCATGAATCTTTTTGAGATTAATCATTCTCTGCTCCGCCAGTTCGGACCTGAAAACTGGACCTTGTATAAGGGAAAACACCTGTTATCATTTGTGGATAATCATGATGTGAGCAGGGTGGCAAGTATCCTTTCCAATGAAAGACATCTTCCTCTGATATATGCCCTTTCCTTTGGTATGCCGGGAATTCCATGCATTTATTACGGAAGCGAGTGGGGAGAAAAAGCAGATAAAGCACAGGGAGATCCGGCGTTGCGTCCCGAGTTTGGGGGGCCTGTATGGAATGAACTGACAGATTGGATTCATGCGCTGACCGAAGCCAAAAGGCAGTCCGAAGCGCTGAATTACGGCTCCTTCCGCTCGGTGCTTTTGACAAACAGACAGTGTATCTTCGAGAGAAAATCCGAGCATGAGAGGGTGCTGGTGGCAATTAACGCGGATGAGAGTGACTTTACGGCACATTTTGACGCAGGCTGTGGCAGGGCGGTAGATTTGATTAGCGGACAGGAGCATGATCTCGGCGGAGGCAGCAATCTGCCTGCGTACAGTGCTTTTTTCTGGAAATGTGAAGGAAATCAGGGAGATGTTTAAGGGAGAAAGGTAAGGATATACAAAGGATGAAAGTACTGATTTTATCCACCGGAACCGGAGAGGGACACAACTCTGCGGCGAAAGCAATCAAGGAACAGTTTGAAAAAAACGGAATTTCCTGTGTCATGGCGGATGCGTTGGACTTTGCCTCGGAGAAGGCGGCAAGCTACGGCAGGAAGGTTTATATCTGGAGCACGGAGAAAGGTGTCTTTGGGGGAGCCTATAAGGTGGGAAAGGCAATCAGTTCATCCAGGCATAAGAGTCCTGTATATTACGCAAACAAGCTCTACGCGGGAAAATTGTATGATTATATCATGCAGAACGGCTTTGATACGGTGGTAATGCCGCATCTGTTCCCGGCGGAAGCCGTGACATATATGATGAAAAAGTATCATCCAAAGCTCAAATCCTATTTTATTGCTACGGATTATACCTGTATTCCTTTCACGGAGGAGACAAATCCGGATTATTTCTTTATTCCCCATGAGGATTTACTGCCTGAATTTGTCAAACGGGGGATTCCGGAAGAAAAGCTGATTCCTCTGGGAATTCCCGTGTCTGAACGATTTGTCAGGCTGCCTTCGGCAGAGGAATGTCGCCGCAGACTGGGCATTGACTGTGATAAGAAATGTGTTCTGATTATGACTGGCAGTATGGGATACGGAAATGTGGAGAGCATGGTGGAAAAGCTTTTTTGTAGGACAAATGAGGATACCTGCATTTATGTGATGGGAGGTACCAACGAGAAGCTGAAGACAGCCCTGCGGCAGAGATATGCCGATACGGAAAGAATCGTTATACTGGATTTTACGGACAAAGCCCAGGAATATATGGCGGCAGCGGATGTGCTGTTTACAAAGCCCGGCGGGCTTACCTCTACAGAAGCTGTGGCGGCGGGAGTGCCTTTGGTGCATACGCACCCCATACCCGGATGTGAGGAGAGAAATGTGGCATTCTTTACAGAGAGAGGTATGAGCGTTTCAGATAAAAATGAAGATGAAGTCATACGAAAGGGACTGGAACTTCTGGAGAGTGACTCCATGCGGGAGATGATGCGCAGGGCACAGAGGGGGCACGGAAAGCCGGATGCCGCGCGCAGAATCTGCGAATTCATTATGGCACAGGAGAATACGAAATGATAAAGCATCAGATATTTATGATTGTTGCGGGACTTCTATGCGGAAGCTTTTTATTTGGAAGTTTTCTACCCAGAATCATTAAGAAAATAGATGTGACGGAGCTTGCGGAGGATCACAATCCCGGTACCGCAAATGCAATGAAATATGCAGGAGTTCCCGTAGGAGTTTTGTGTCTGATCGGAGATATTCTGAAAGGGGCTCTTCCCGTACACTGTGCAATTCGGATGGGACTTGCAACAGGAAGTCTTTTTCCGCTGATTATGTCGGCGCCGGTGTTTGGACATGCATATTCCCTCTTCCACCACGGAAAAGGAGGAAAGGCAATTGCCGTATCCTTTGGGGTACTCATAGGACTTCTTCCGCTGAATACGGAGCTTTTGGCATTGCTGTGCTTTCTGTATATACTGAATTCTGCGCTGAAGATTCGCCCTCATACCAGAAGAACACGGATTACATTCCTCTCTTTCCTGGCAGGAGCAACAGTTTTGATGTTGGCAAAGCGGTTATCCGTGGAATTTTGGCTGGGAGTGATTCTCTTATCCGGTGTGGTCATCCGTAAGAACAGTGTTAAACAGCAGAATTTTGAGGAAAAAGAGAAAATAGACAAAATCGAGGAAATAGTATATTGACATACAATATTATATGGTGTATAGTATCAACAACAAGGATGCTATACACCATATAATATTATACAAAATAGTAAAGGAGCGATTGCATGGTATTTAACACGGGAGCCGCTCTTTTGGATGCCATTGTGCTGGCTGTTGTATCAAAGGAACCGGAGGGTACTTACGGATACAAGATTACTCAGGAAGTCCGGCAGGTCATTGAACTGTCGGAGTCAACCCTGTATCCGGTTCTGCGCAGATTGCAGAAGGATGAATGTCTGGAGGTCTATGACATGGAATGTGCAGGCAGGAATCGGAGGTATTATAAGATTACCAGCAGCGGGTGGGCGCAGTTGAGGCTCTATGAGAGTGAATGGCGGCAGTATTCTGACAAGATTACAGGCTTGTTTGAGGGAAGGATTTGAGTTTATGAACAGAACAGAATTTATGTCACAGCTGGAGCAGCTGCTCCGGAACATTACCCCTGCGGAGCGGGAGGAAGCTCTGCAATATTACAATGACTACTTTGATGATGCCGGGGCGGAGAATGAGCAGGAAGTCATCGAAGCTCTGGGCAATCCGGCCAGAGTGGCGGAAAACATCAAGAGAGATTTGCCGGGAAATACGGGTGAAAATATGCCGCGGAGAGCACAGCCTTCGGACAGGGCCGTGGTGGAATACGGTAAGACAGGAACCGAAGAGAGGTATTTTGAACAGGACACTGCGCCGAATACAGAAAAAGAAAGAGAAGCCGGGCAAAATCAGGTGTATTCGACGCCGGCTCCTGCGAAAAAAGGAATGCCGGGATGGGCAATTGTCCTGATTACCATAGCTTTGATATTTGCATCACCGGTACTTCTGGGACTTGTGATAGGCTTGCTGGGAGTATTGTTTGGTGTGCTGGTAACCTGGTTCGCCCTGATTTTTGCAGTTGTCATGGTGATGCTTTCTATGTTCATTGTGCTGATTGTGTTGTGTGCCGTAGGAGTGCAGTGCCTGGTGGTGGATCCTTTGGTGGGAATTGCCCTGATAGGCGGAGGACTGATATGCGGAGGTATCGGTATTCTGTTTTTGATGTTGGCGGTAGCTATGGCAGGAATTGTGACACCGGCTGTTTTCAGAGGAATCTGGCGGCTGTTTCGCGGTAAGAAAAAGGAGGCAACGGTATGAAAAAATTTATGAAGGTCTGTGCAATTATTGCGTTGATATTAGTGCTGGTGGGACTGGCTTTGGGCATTGCCGGCAGCACGGCAAAGGGAAGAAATACAATCTCAGAGGTGGTGGAAAATGTCACGGGAGGAAGAGTCAGAATCAATTTGAATCCGACGGACCGGAATTGGGGAATCGCGATAGGAGATGACATATTCGACAGCCTGGATGAGGTGAACTATGATATCAAGGACTCTGTCAGCTTTGACAGTAATTATCCTGTGTTAAGCGGGGATATCGACAAATATTCACTTGAGGGCACTGTGGCTAACCTGGAAATTGAAGCCGGAGGCTGCTCCTTCCGGGTGAAGGAATCCGAGGATGATTCCTTTTATGTGGAGGCAAAGGGTGTCGGAAAATTCCAGACATATGTGGAAAATGAAACGCTTTATATGAAAACTACTACCGTTGCAAGACAGTGGAGTGAGATAAGCGGAAGTAAGATTACACTTTATGTGCCGGCAAATCGCAACTTTGGTGAGATAAAAATCAATTTGGGAGCCGGTGTACTGGAATTTCCCAATCTGCGCGCCGAAAATGCTGCTCTGGAGGTAGGTGCCGGACAGATTGAAGCGGATGGGGCAGAAGTGCAGAGACTGGAAATTAATGTCGGCATGGGACAGATACAGTTGACTGACATGAATGTAACGGATTTGACTGCAGAGGTCGGCATGGGAGAGTTTGTGGCAAAGGGGGCCGTGAGCGGAAATGTAGACGCGGAATGTTCCATGGGCAACCTGGAATTGCGGATCGCGGGAAAACAGGAGGATTTCAACTATGAACTGAGCGGCGCCATGGGTAACCTGACATTGGACGGAAAAAGTTACAGCGGTTTTTCGCAGGAGAAAAGCATTGACAACGGTGCGGCAAAGAAGATGGAGCTTGACTGTTCCATGGGTAATGTAACTGTTAAATTTGAGAAGTAATCCTTTAGCCGGAATGTGTGTAACCACGGAAAGGAAGGATAGATAAAAACAAGCCGGGGAGTCAGCCTCCCCGGCTTGTTTGCCGTAACAGTAGCACAACTTTATTTTTCCGGCTTTTCAACAACGGGTGTTACATTGACAAACAGTCCGGATTTCTTGAGAGCGGGGCGCAGGGCAAAATAGAACAGGGACGCCAGGATAACTGCAAGAACAGCGTTTACCGAAGTGACACCAAGATTGATTTTTGCCAGATTTGCTGCCAAATCCTGAGGAACACCCAGCAGATAGGTCTTGTAGAAGTATCCCACGAGAGGGTCTGCGATGATGTTGAAGCCCATACCGCATGCACTGGCAAGTATGGTAACCTTAGTCACGTATTTAGCATCATGATCCTGATCCAGCTTGAAGATTTTATGGGCCACAAATCCCACGATAAGGCCGATACACAGTTTTAACAGGAAGGTTTTGGGAGCACTGGTGACATAAGCAGTGGTCAGGTCGGCAATGGTAAGTCCCACCGCGCCTGCCAGACCGCCCCAGTAACCGCCCAGAAGCAACGCTGCCAGTACACAGAAAACATTACCGAAGTGGAAAGCGGTCTTTTCGGTGCCTACGGGAATGTCAATTTTAAAGAAAGCAAATCCAATGTAGCAGAGAGCGGCAAGAAGCCCTGCCATTGCAAGGCGTCTGATGTCTGTTTTGGTGGATTTGTACACGCCGTGTACTGCATTGTAGATGCCCTTGGCAGTCAGCAGTACAGACAGGAATACCAGTGCAAGGCTGTAGGAGTAGGGGCGCTCCAGGCTCAGCTTCTCCGCAGACAATTCTGTCTGCTGTGCCTTCAGGGCATCCAGGTCTCCGGTGGCGGTTCCGTCGTTAATTGCGCTGATTTGTGCTTTGACTTCCTTCAAAGTATTGCCAACAGTTACAGATTCCTGATAACTGTTGTTGAAGGTGATTACTGCAAGGATGATACCTGCTATCAGCAGGATTGCCCCTATGATAAGCAGACCGTAACTTTTCTTCTTTTCCATAATCTCATTATCTCCTCTTTTTCCGAATTTATTTACCCGGGTTTCGTCCCGGGCGTTGAAGCAAGTGTATAGCAAAACTGGCTTGATAGAAAGTACCAGAACGAAACTTTTTTACCATGCCAGACATAGAGGCGAGGAAGCAAAATTAGCAAGAAATGAGTAGCAATCCACAACGTTTAGGAAGATTCTACAGGGGAAGTAGACTAAACTGAAAATAACAGAATGTATGATAAACGGGAGGGAAAAGACGTGACAGGACCCAAAGCACCAAAAGATGCGGAGAAAAAGAGAAAGTGTTTTTATGTGATGCGGAACAAGGCAGTGGCAGGCTCCGTGCAGCCGGACGGAACCGGAACACAGTTTATTTACCTGAATGACTCCAGACTGGTGAGCTTTGCCAAAATCGTGGGCGGAATTACCGACGAGGGTATGTTGAAACTTTTGACAACTGCCGAAGGCTTCAAAAAGCTGGTATATTCCATGGGAGTTACCGTGGAGATGGAGAGACCGAATGAGGTGGTGCAGTTTGCTTTCCAAATGTACGGAAAGCGTGATACCTACGGTTCGGGAACCACCATTCGTGTGCCGGTGAAAGCTGACGGAATGGAGCAGATTGTGAAATTGGATGAGGTGGAATGGTCTGAGGATGACGATATTCCCGGCCAGATTCGGTTTGAGTTTCCAAAGGCGGATATGCAGGCTAAGGTGGCTGTGAGATTTCTGCTGCAGGACGGATTTGATGCGCCGGAGCCCGAGGAGGAGGGCACGGTGGAATTTGATTGCCCTGAATATCAGGAAATGCTGAAAAAGTCTTTGATGCAGACAGGTAACAATCTTCGCGTCAAGCGGGCTATTGAGAAAGCCAGACGGGGGGAGGATGTAACGGTTGCCTTTATCGGCGGCTCCATCACTCAGGGTGCAGGCGCAATTCCGATTAATAACCAGTGTTATGCGTGGAAGACTTTTGAGCGCTTTTGTAAGTTGTGCGGCAGGGGAACCGAAGAGAATGTTCATTATGTAAAAGCCGGCGTGGGCGGAACTTCCTCGGAACTTGGCATGGTGCGCTACGAGAGAGATGTCTGTGACGATGGAAAAATAAAACCTGATTTAATTATTGTTGAATATGCTGTGAATGATGAGGGCGATGAGACCAAGGGGCACAGCTATGACAGTCTTGTACGGAAAATTCTGTTGTCTGAGCAGAAGCCCGGTGTGATCCTGCTGTTTGCGGTATTTGCGTACGACTGGAATCTCCAGGAGCGCCTTGCCCCGGTGGGAGAGGCATACAAGCTTCCTATGGTAAGTGTGAAGGATTGCGTGGTGGAACAGTTTTATAAGAAGGCAGGCGAGGGAAGAGTACTGACCAAGAACCAGTTCTTCTATGATGTCTATCATCCCAGCAATTACGGACACACGGTCATGGCGGATGCCATTGAGTATCTGCTGAAAACGGTGGATAAAATGCCTATGGATGGGGAGGAGCCGGATTACGGAGACATCAAGGCGCCCTACAGCGCAGAGTTTCAAAACCTGAAGCTCCTGGACAGGACTCACGGGGTGGCTGCGGTACGGATTGACTGCGGCGACTTTAGCGGGACGGACAAAGAATTGCAAGCGGTGGAAAGAGACAGAAATCTTTTTACCACACCTGAGTTTCCCAATAACTGGATGCACACGTCCGGTAGCAGGCCTTTTGTTATGGACATTGTATGTAGTGCTTTGCTGATTGTGGCAAAGGATTCCGGCTCGCCTCTGGCGGGATGCATTGATGCCTATGTGGACGGAGAGAAGGTGCGCACCGTCAATCCCCGGGAAGTGGGCTGGACCCATTGCAATGCCCTGATTTTGTTCCGGAACGGAGAGAGGAAGCAGCATCATGTGGAAATATGTATGCAGAATGGGGATGAAGAAAAGCAGTTTACCATTCTGGGATTCGGATATGTGGAGTAAGCGGGAGTGTATTTGATGCGGGAGGAGCGGAAATGGAACTAAACTTGATAAAGGACGGTAAGGTAATTCCTATTTTGGTGGAGGCTGCCGGATTGGAAGGCGTCAGACGTATTGGGTCTACGGTAGCGGAGGATATCTGTCTGGTGACGGGCATGAGACCTGAGGTAATGGACGGGGAGCAGCTGAAAGAGAGCGGCGCAGACAGTGTTGTCTTTTGTGCAACGTTGGGAAACAGCCCGCTTTTGGATGAATTGGAGAGAAAGGGCATTTTTTCGGCAGCGGAAATCCGGGGGAAAAGGGAAGTGTTCAAAATTTCTCTGGTGGAGAAACCCTTCACCGGAATAGCTAAGGCTCTTGTCATCTGCGGAAGCGACAAGAGAGGAACCATTTACGGCATGTTTACCCTGTCCGAATATCTGGGAGTTACTCCTCTTGTATACTTTGGAGATGCGGCTCCGGCAAAGTGTGGGAATCCTGGTGTGAAGGAGGATATCAGCGTTGTGTCCAAGGAGCCCAGCGTGAAATACAGGGGATTCTTTATCAACGATGAATGGCCCTGCTTCGGTAACTGGGCATGTTCCCATTTCGGTGGCGTCAATGCGGATATGTATCGCCATGTGTTTGAATTTTTACTGCGCATGAAGGGCAATTACCTCTGGCCTGCCATGTGGGCATCTTCTTTTCCCTTGGACGGTCCGGGAAGTGCCAACGAAGAACTGGCGGACATCTATGGGGTTGTCATGGGATATTCCCATCATGAACCATGTCTGCGTGCCAGTGAAGAGTGGGACAAGGTGCGGGGCGAGGGAACCCGATACGGCAACGAGTGGAATTTCTATACCAACGAGCAGGGGCTGCTCAACTATTGGGAGGATTCCTTAAAGCGAAGCGGAAAATATGAAAATATCATTACCATCGGCATGAGAGGGGAGAGAGATTCCTCCATGCTGGGGGAAAATGCCACTGTGGAAGAAAATGTGAATCTGTTGAAGGACATTATCAAAAAGCAGAGGCAGCTGATCCGCGAGAATGTGAACGGGGATTTGTCACAGGTGCCTCAGATGCTGGCGCTTTACAAGGAAGTGGAAGCATATTTTTACGGTGACGAGCATGTGGCGGGGTTAAAGGACTGGGATGAACTGGACGGAGTCATCTGTATGCTCTGCGAGGACAACTTTGGTCATATGCGTACTCTGCCTACGGAGGAAATGCGAAACCGCAAGGGTGGATTCGGCATGTATTACCACTTTGACTATCACGGTGGTCCCATCTCTTACGAGTGGGTGGATTCCACACCGCTGTCGAAAACCTGGGAGCAGATGTGTACCGCATACGAGTACGGCATTCGGGATCTCTGGATTGTAAATGTGGGAGATTTGAAGTTCCACGAGGTACCGCTGACTTATTTTATGGCGCTGGCTTATGACTACGAAAAGTGGGGAATCAGCAATCCGGAAAGCTACAGACAGTTTACGGCAAAGTGGGCAGCAGAGTGCTTCCCTGAAGCCGGTTCCGAACTGCAGGAAAAAGCGGCAAAGGTGCTGAACGGATACATAGAGATGAACCATATGCGGCGTCCCGAGTCTCTGAATGAAAATATTTATCATCCCTGCCATTATCTGGAGGCAGACAGAATGCTTGCCATGGCGGATGAAATCCGGAAGTTGAACCGGGAGGTATACGAGGGGTTGCCTGACACGGAAAAGGATGCCTATTACAGTATGGTTTCCTATCCGGCAGGGGCTTCCGCAAATCTTTTGAAGATGCATTTGTATGCGAGAAAGAGCACTTATTATGCGAACCAGGGAAGACCTGCGGCAAATATGTATGCTCTTGAAGCAAAGAATTGTATCGAGTTTGACAAAACCGGAAAACTGGAATTTGCCAAATTTGCCGGAGGAAAATGGAAGGGTATGGAGCTTGCTTCCCACATTGGCTTTACCAAGTGGAACGATGACGGATGCAGATATCCGGTCATCAGCATGCTGAACGCCTGCGAAAGAAATCGTATGAGTGTATCCAGGAAGGATGAGGAAAGAGTCTGTGTGAAAAATTACGGGGCACCGGACAGACTTTTTGTGCCGGATTTTCTGGACGAGGGATGTGACAAAGTGATTTTGGAACTGTCCAATGACGGCTGTGACGGGGAACAAACATTGCACTATCATATTACAACGAAAGAAAAACACCTGCCGGCATGGCTGACCGTGAGTCCCATGGAGGGAACATTAGCGGCTTGGAATGCTGATAATGCGACCCAAACCGGTCTGGAGCAGGTAGTGCTTACCTGCGACAGGACAAAGCTTCCTGCTGCCCCGGAGCAATGTATGTTGCTGATTTCTGACGGTGATACAACGGTTGCTGTTGAGGTACAGGGCTGTAAGGCAGAGACGGAAAAGCTGCCGCCTATGACTTTCCTGCCCAAGCGGGGAGTGATTACTATGGATGCCTGTCATTGCGCAGAGAACAGGGCAGCGGCTACCGGGCAATTTAAGCTGATTCAACATTATGGACAGTATGAAACTGCCATGAAGGTATTTCCTGTTACCCGGAATTATGCCGAGGAGGATGAAAAGCCGGAGTTAACATATCGTTTCCTGATTCCTCAGGCGGGAGCATACAAGGTAGAGATTTTGACGGCACCCACCAATCCCGCTGTAAAGGGACAGGAGGTCAGAATATATGTAACCGGCGGAGACTGCAGGAAAACAGTAACCCTGATTCCCTCAAACTACAGGGCGGGTGAATCAGGCGACTCAAATTGGAGCAAAGGCGTATTGAACCAGATACATGTGGCTGAGACAGTGATACATTTTGGACAGGGTGTACAGGAACTGACTCTGGGAGCCATGGAAGCCGGAACGGTGCTGGAGCGGATTCGGATATATCCTGAAAATCATAAACTGCCTGCATCTTATTTGGGGCCGCAGGAATCAGCTTATGCAAAATAGTGTCATGCCCGGACAGTGGCGGTAATATAGGAAACAAGGGATTGCCCAAAGGTGTTGTGGAGTATACCAAAAAGCAATAGATGACAGTATGTTCGCATGAATTGAGAAGAAACCGTTCAAAAACTGTGCTATGCTGAACACATTGAATATATATCTGAGAGAACCATGGACAAATTCGGAGGGTGAGGCATGAGAGACAGAGAAACGGCAAGAAAAAGAGCAAAAGAGCTGGTCAGCAGGATGACGCTGGAGGAGAAAGCGTCACAACTAAAGTATGATGCACCTGCCATTCCCAGACTGGGAGTTCCCGCATATAACTGGTGGAATGAAGGCTTGCATGGTGTGGCGAGAGCCGGTGTGGCAACCGTATTCCCTCAGGCAATCGGCACGGCAGCAGCCTTCGACACTGATTTGACGGAAAAAATCGGTGATGTCATTGCGGTGGAGGGGCGTGCAAAGTACAACGCTTATTCGGCAGAAGGCGACAGAGACATTTATAAGGGATTGACCTTCTGGTCTCCCAATGTCAATATTTTCAGAGATCCCAGATGGGGAAGAGGACATGAGACCTACGGCGAAGACCCTTACCTGACGGGAGAACTGGGCAAGGCTTTTGTGGACGGCTTGCAGGGTGACGGAGAGTACCTGAAGGCGGCAGGCTGTGCAAAGCACTTTGCGGTACACTCCGGTCCCGAGGCTTTGCGTCATAAGTTTGATGCCAAGGCTTCCAAAAAGGACATGAGAGAAACCTATCTTCCCGCTTTTGAGAAGCTGGTGACCGAGGCGGGGGTGGAAGCAGTCATGGGCGCCTACAACAGAACAAACGGTGAGCCCTGTTGCGGAAGTAAGACTCTGATGGAGGATATTCTCCGGGGAGAATGGAAATTTGAGGGGCATTATGTTTCCGACTGCTGGGCAATCAGAGACTTCCACACCAACCATATGGTTACGGACACAGCGGAAGAGTCTGCAGCAATGGCACTGAAGACAGGCTGTGACGTAAACTGCGGAAATACCTATCTTCATATGATGAAAGCATATGAGCAGGGTCTGGTGACGGAGGAGGATATCACCGTTGCCGCAGAGAGACTGTTCACCACAAGATTCCTGCTTGGGCTGTTTGATGAGACTGAGTACGATAAAATCGGATATGATAAACTGGAGTGTAAGGAGCATCTTGCACTGGCGGACAGAGCGGCAGCGGAATCTGTTGTGCTTCTGAAGAATGATGGTATCCTTCCCCTTAAGAAGGAGAGTTTGAAGGCAATCGGTGTCATCGGACCAAATGCCAACAGCCGTGCGGCTCTGATCGGAAATTATCACGGAACCTCTTCCCGTTACATCACGGTACTGGAAGGTATTCAGGATGCAGTGGGCGAGGATGTGCGCGTTTATTATTCCGAGGGCTGTCATTTGTTTAAGGACAGAGTGGAGAACCTTGGATTCCGCCAGGATCGTCTCAGCGAGGCTGTGGCTGTGGCGAAAAACAGTGATGTGGTTATTTTATGCCTGGGACTGGATGAGACGCTGGAGGGCGAAGAAGGAGATACCGGAAACAGCTACGCTTCCGGCGATAAGGTTGACTTATTGTTGCCCGAGGTTCAGAGAGAACTTTTGGAGGCAGTTGTAAAGACGGGAAAACCTGTGATTCTGGTGAACATGACAGGAAGTGCCATGGATTTGCGCTATGCCCAGGAGCACTGCAAAGCGGTGGTTCAGGCCTGGTATCCCGGCGCGAGAGGGGGCAGGGTGGTTGCAGATATTCTGCTGGGCGAGATTTCCCCTTCCGGGAAATTGCCTGTAACTTTCTATCATGACACGGAGGAACTGCCTGACTTTGAGGACTATTCCATGAAGGGCAGAACCTACAGATATTTTACCGGAGAGGTGCTCTATCCTTTCGGATATGGTTTAACCTACGGCACTGCCGAGCTGGAGGGCGTGAAGGTGAACGGACAAGGCGCCGGCGCAGGCAACGAGGTGAAACTGTCCGGCGAGGAAATTGCCGGTCTGGAAGTCACTGTAGCCAACACCGGCGACAGGGATCTTCAGGAGGTAGTTCAGGTTTATATCAAGGCCGTTGATTCACCGGATGCTACTCCGAATGCAAGGCTTTGCGGATTTGCAAGAGTATCCGTGAAGGCGGGAGATAAGGTAACGGTTTCCGTGCCTGTGGACAGGAATGCTCTGACAGTCATCAATGAAGAAGGCGAGAAGATATCCGGCGGCAACAGATATGCTGTCAGTGTAGGTTTCGGACAGCCGGATTCGAGAACCGAGGAACTGACCGGAAAGAAAGCATTCAGTTTTACTGTAGTGAGATAAATTTCGGGTATATATTAAAAGTCCTGTGTGCATATTGCGCACAGGGCTTTTTTGTGGTATGTCCGGCAGCGCAGGTTTTGAAGAGCCGGATTGGAGCGGATGGATGCCGCTGATACTCTGTATGGGGATTATCTGCGTTCCGGAAGTGATTCGGAAGTTCCGGAACGCAGCATGAAAGAAGCGTGGATTTGGTACTACTGCGCGAATTTTGTGATTCGTAAATCTCCGCTGACAGTGGAGACATCTAATTTGTTTCCGGTGTTCTCACCATACTGCCCTTTCGCTTCATTTCCTTTTTTATTGAAGGAGAGTACATCATCAAAGAAGGTATTGCAACTTCCGCTTGTGGAATTAAAATCCAGGGTAAAGGAAGCTGTCTCAGGTAAGGAAAGGTTTACCTCTCCGCTTGTGGTGCTGATTGTCAAATCGCCGTTTGGTTCGCTCAGAGAGATACGGATGTCGCCGCTGACCGTACCTGCTTTTCCGCAGCCGGTGCCGTTATTTACGGTGATTTCTCCGCTTGTCGTGCTAAAACGAAAGGGGGCGTTCAAATTGTCCAACCGGATATCACCGGAGACTGTGGATACCTCTATATTTTCATCTGCATTTCCGATGCGTATTTCGCCGCTGGTGCTGGACACGGAGCTGTCGCCCGCAAGCTGTTCCAGAGCAATATCGCCGCTTGTTGTGGACAGCATGACGGATTTGCCGGCTGCTGATTCCAATCGTATTTCACCGCTGGTGCTGGACACGGATATTTTCTTTGCTTCCACGGTGGGAAAGATAATATCGCCGCTGGTGGTACTTATGGTAAACTCGCTGTAGTTTACGAGGGACAGCTCAGAGCGAACGTCGCCGCTCACTGTCTCTACCAGAAGAGAAGCTGCCAAATCATGAGGAAGATAGATTTCCGTATAGCTGTGAGGACCGGTGAAAGTAAAGGAGGATACAAAGTTTCTCTTTTTTCCCTCGATTACAAGGGTGGAACCGTGGAGCTCAATTTTGGACAGCTGATTATCGGTGGGGGTGAAGTTCATATACTCCTTCACGGTAACAGTGTTGTCTGCACTTTCATAAATAAGCACATCGGCTGAGTTTGGATACTTAACGGAAAGGGTGGCGATGTCTTCCGCCGCAAATTCCTTTTCCTGTACGAGACTGTAGCAGTCATCTACCTCCACGGAGGTCATGAAGTTACCTGCTGAGCCGACGGACAGCCAGCGCCACAGCAGAGCGCACAGGCAGAGAGCCAGTACGCTGAAAAATGTAATCATTACAATTCTGAATGTTTTCATCTGTTTTTCCTTCCTGAAATTTTATTTGCTTCCTATACTTGACTATACTTGACCTTCAGAATCCATACACTTCGAGTCTGTCGCAGCATTCGGACATCCTTTTCCTTTTACTGCGATAAATTACTCTTTACGCCGAAGGTTGAGAGCAAGAACAGCAATGGCCTGGGCACAGGCGCCGATTAAAAAGATAATCCATGTGGCATACCAACACCAGGTGGCAAAGCTGACAATAAAGTAAAGAGTGATAGTCAGTATCCAGATAAGGGCGCTGACAGAAGATTTTATAGCTTTTTCCCTGTTGGCGGAGTATTTGGCTTCCTTGTAATCTTCTACGAGACTGTCCTCTTTTTTATGAAAAGTGGGATACATGTGTGCGGCATAGACCAGCATGCAGGTGGGAGCGATGCAGATAAGCCCTCCTAATACCAGCCCAAAAAGACTGTAGTCAAAATAGTCGAAGCCGAATTCAAAGCAGGTGTTTTGTATGAGTGAGAAGAACAGAAAAACCACGCCTGCGAAAATATACAGCCCCACGGCAACGGCTGTGAGCGTAGCTTTCTTTTTCCTGTCTGCCTCGGGGAGTGTCAGCAGATTTTTCTCCTCCAAATCTTCAAACAGCTCGCTGACATCTCCGATAGAGCCGATGACATTTTGAAAAGCATCTTCCTCCCGATATCCTTCGCTGATTAAGTCTTCATACTTTTCAATGGTATTTTGGGTCAGTTCTTCTTTCAGCTCCATAGCCTTTCTGGTTTTTGGCG
>JAEDMI010000261.1 GCA_016303085.1 Acetatifactor sp. | reverse complement strand
TCCTTTGCATAGGTAATACCGCCCTCCGCAATATACTGCTGGGCAAGGCACACCTCGTAAAACTCATTGATGATTCCTTCCTTCACCTGAGGAGTCACACTTCTCGTATTTGCTATTTCCAAAGTCAGCTCTTCAATTTCCTCTTCCTTCAGGTGCTTAAAGATTCCCGCCGAACGCTCCGGTCCCAGTGCAATCAAAAGAATTGCCGCCTTCTGTATTCCTTTCAAGCCCTCATCTTTTCCAATTTTCGGCATAATCTAACCTCTCCCATTTGTATCGTGTCAGTTCCAATCCTCATTCAACCAGTTTCTCAGCAGGTTGGCTGCCGCCTCCGGATTTTCGTCCACAAATTTTTCTATCATCTTTCTGGTCTCGGATTTGGACTCCACGTCGATATCCTCCAGCACACTCTCAGGCGTAGACTGCAGCATGGATTCCACGGACAGTTCTTCCTCCTCCGTAGCCTCCTGTCTGGAACGCATGCTTCTGAACACTACAAAAGCCAACAGTCCAAGGATCAATACAATCATCACTATACTGAGGATATCTGTCCCACTGACACTCATTCCTTCCTTGTCAAAGAAAACGGGAGACTCATAGGCAATAATGGTAATCTTATCCTCACTGATACCCGTGGCGTTGGCAGCCATGCTGTAATACTCGGGGTCAACCTCAAGTTTTACGTCCTCCCGGTGTGCATCCTTAAATTCTTCCCAGGTTATGCCGTCTAAGAGCCCCTGTCTCTTCACCGATTCCTCGTGGTATTCCCTCAGTTTAATCAGGGCAATGGCAACAGAAGAATTCTCATAATTGATACCGCCCGCCGGAGTAATCTTGTTGGTGGCTCTCTCGTTGGGAAGATAATCGGTAGAGCTTTCTGTCTGAGTGTTTTCACTGTTTCCATAATCGGGATTCACGTAGGTAGTAAGATTCTCCCCGTCGTTGGAATCCGTTCCCGGGAGGCCTCCCCCTTCATTGGTACTGCTGGACTCAAACAAATCCTGATGAGCATACAGTCCCTGCGTGTATCCGTCGTTGGCGTAATATTCCTTCACAGATTCCTGGTACTCGGAAAAATCCACATCCAGATGACTGGTGACCGTGGCATTTGTATACTGATTGGTTCCCAGAAACACTCTCTTTAACTGGTTTGCAATCATGGATTCACTCTGATTTTTCAGTTCCTGCAGAGAGCTTGCGATTCCTGCCGCAGAATAATCATCGCCGCCCGCAAACAGCAGGTTGGCATCCGTGTCCATGATGGTTATGTTTGCCGTTGTGGCATTCCCCAGCGAGGTGGCTGCACATCTGGCTAAGCCCGCTGCCTGAGAGGAAGTCAAAGTTCCGTCCAACTCCAGCGTGATGAAGGCGGAAGCCTCCTCCTGCTGGGATGCCAGCGTACCGTTTCTGGAGGGAATATCCAGAATAACCGTGGCACTTTTCACGGAGTTCTGTGCCTTCAGGGTCATCTCCAGCTGAGCTTGCAGATAAAGTTGCCATTGTCGCTCCTTGTCGGCTGAGGTAGTAGACATACTGCTGTTGACAAAGTCATCGTATTTCATCATGTCAGAGACTATGCCCGCAGAGCCCAAAGCAAGGTTTGCCTGGTACAACTGGTCGGTAACAACCTCAATAGTCAGGGCATCATCCGACTCTCTGTGAGTAATGCCCGCCCCTTCCAAAATATCCACAACCTCGGCGGATTCCGATGTATTCGCATAGGTGCCCAGTTTTGTGTACTGTGGCCTTGAAATGGCATACACTACAATGACAAAAGTAAAAATTACCGCCGCTGCAATGACAATGATAATCGTCTTTTGCTTCGTGGTAAACTTATTCCACCACTCCTGTATTTTCGCCCATATTTCCTTCAGCTTGTCAGCCATGGTACTTCTCCCCGCATTTATCTTTTAAATCAAATCTGTATCTGCATAATCTCACGATAAGCCTCCATCAGCTTGTCGCGGATGGCTACCGTATACTGCAGGGCCGTAGATGCCTTTTGCAGGGCGATAGTCAAATCATGGGTATTCTCCGTTTCTCCCAGGGCAAACTTAATCTCCTCATCCTCCGCATCGGAAAGATAGCTGTTGGTGGTCTTGATGTTGTCAATTGCCGTATTCAGAAAGGCATCAAACATGGTGCCCTCAGTTTTCCTGCTTTCACCGTCCAACAGGGTCCCCGTTAGGGTTCCGACGGATGACACACTGTTCACACCGGTCAGCCCCGTTATTTTCGATATATCCATCTATGTACTCCTCCCGGTTTTACGCAGCCGCTTTCGTCTGTACTTCCGGCCGCAGATATCCGCATCATCAGCGGTTCAGTTCAAGTCCCTGCAATGCCATGGATTTGCTGGCATTAAACGCGGTTGAATTTGCCTCGTAAGCCCGGCTGGCATCAATCATGTTGGTCATCTCAGTAATGATATTTACGTTGGGATATGTCACATACCCGTTCTCATCCGCATCCGGGTGAGAGGGATCATAAACCATATTCATCTCCGTCTCATAATCTTCATATACACCGCTGACCTTCACACCCTGCCCGGTATATCCGTGGTTGTATGCCGCCTGCCCCAGCACGCGGCTGAAGGAGGTCTGCCCGCCCTTCTCCTCAAAGGTGACTACCTTTCTTCGGTAGGGAGTACCATCCTCCGTTCTGGTGGTGCTGGCATTTGCCACATTCTCGGAGATTACATCCATACGATACCTCTGTGCGGTCAGCCCGGAGGCATTTATATTAAAAGCAGAAAACATACTCATAGTCAAATCATCCTTTCACAATATCATCTGATTCCTGTTTGTTCGTTCCGTTCGCATTTGCAAACCGACTCATCCGCTCATCACTTCATAACCGTCTGAAGATTTGTAAACTCCTGGGTAATGCTTGTAAGAAGCCCCTGATATTTCAGCTGGTTCTCCGCCAGCATAACATTCTCATTTTCAATATCCACATTGTTTCCGTCCAGACGGTAGGAAAAACCGGAGTAATCAGTATATGTTCTGACACCCAGATTTTTAGACTTTGCAGCCTCCACCTTGGAGTCCATGGACTGGAAGCGATTGTTGCCCAATGCCTTTTGCAATACGGATTCAAAGGCTACATCCTGTCTCTTGTAGCCCGGCGTGTCCACATTTGCAATGTTGTTTGAAATGGCCTCGTTGCGAAGCCAGCTGGCATCTGCCGCCTTGTCCAGTATTCTCACATAGTCAAATACATTGGTCTGAATCATGTTTACACCCATGCCTTTCCGAATAAGCAGACAATCCGCCCACTCTATTCTATTATAGTTTATTTCAGCAAAAAAACAATAGATAATGTAGTATTTTATCAAAAAAACACATGATATGGTATTTCATGGTAAAAAACAAAGGGATTCATTATCGAAATAACAAATCCCTTTTACCTACCTTCAAATCCGTTTTATATGAAATTATATACTTATCTTCTCTGATTCTGGTGCTTCAGTTCCTCAATCTCATCAAACACCACATCATTCAACACCTTAA
>JAEDMI010000260.1 GCA_016303085.1 Acetatifactor sp. | reverse complement strand
CCATACAATTCTATTGCTTTACACACAGTCGCTCGACCTCCTTCTGTCTCCTTATAGTGATGCATTCCGCTCTTCAATACATCATAGAACATATCAATGGAACTCGTGCATCTAAAATCATGCATTAACTTTCCAATGGGTCTAGTCCAATCGGATTCCTGTTCATTATAGATATGGCCTTAATTTTTCAATTAGCTCATACACCTTTGTACCCGGTGCAGAATTTGCCGGAGGTCTACCTGCGTTTGTTTCATCCAGCTTTTTGGCATACCGGATTGCCTGATCCATAAATGGCCTGAGAATCTCATACATATCTTCCCGCCCTTTGGAATATTCACCTTTTCCAAGACTCTGCAGCCAATCAGTCAATTTGGGCCAGTATTCCTTTCGATGGATATCGGAGTGGAAATAACTGAAATGCAGAAGGAACCAGAGTTCTATACACTGGTTTGACCACACCGCATGGTACTGTGTCTCATCTGTCGTGTTCTGGACACATAGCTCTGCGGTACGGTTAATGTGATCTGCCGGGAAATCATCCGTATCATAAACCACCCAAACATGCTTATACCCGTTCGGGTTTTCACCCGCACGATTTTTGGCTTTTTCAAACAAGCTGAGTGTATTATCCCCTTCACCATAAATGTCAAGCTGGATTTTTTCTCGATATTGCTGATTAACGATATCCTTTATCGCTTGAAAGTACTGTGGCTCTGTATTTGTTCCTTCCGTAACAATCAAATGATACTCTGGCTGGATTCTGATTTCCCTATCAAGACGTTTTTTCATCCATCCTTTATTCAGGTCGCTTTTCTTTGGAGGCTTTAAACTCATGTCCAATCGCCTCCCGAAAGCATATTGGTCAGGTACGGATCAGCTCCGTATCTGCCTTCCATATACTGCTTATCAAACGCGGCTGTGCTATTTACCCTTTCATTATCTTCACGGCGAATCTCATACAGAGAATAAATCTCACTCTCGTGGTTTGGATTCTCTGCTGCAAACCAGATCTCATCCCTACGAAATACAGTATTCTTCATAGTCGTCATATCGTGGGAAGTAAACAAAAGCTGCGCACCCCTGGCATTCAGCTTTGGATTCTTAAACATGGAAATCACATACCGGAGCAGTTTCGGATGCAGCTTCGCATCCAGCTCATCGATGATTACCAGACGGCCTTCCTGCAGGGCAAGCAGAAGAACCGGCAATGCCGCGATCAGCTTCTTGGTGCCATCCGATTCATCCGAGTACTTTAACTCGTAGACTTTTCCGTTCACGGTTCTCTGTGTGTAAAGCTGCTTTTCCTCATCATCGAACCGATAACCTGAAAGGTCGATTCCCATATCATTTAAAGCCTGAAGAATCCGGCTCTTAACAGATTCATTTTGTGAAAACATGACCATGTGATCCACAACCGGGTTTGCGTAATTTCGAATAATACAGGATTCAAACCAGCTTTGTACTTCAGCAATCACAGGGATGTCATAATTGATCGCCAAAAATGACAAGTAAGGCATCTTGGGATTAACAGACGTATTAATGCTTGCTTTGCTTATGCTTGATCCCAATTCAATTTTAGAATACTCTCTCTCAAAAACGGTACCGGTACGCTTGCCTCCAATCGCCCTCCAATACAAGGATTCGGAAACAATTTCTTCATTTAGCAAAGCCAAATAATAACGGTATTCATTCTTACCCTGACAGAAGAAAATTTCAAACTCCGTGGGCTGTTCTCTGGATGTTTCGTCCAGCAAAAACGGCTCATAGCTCACTCTTTGCTGAATGATTATGTTTTCGCGTGTCTTCTCCAAATCATGGATTGGCTTTACTATTGTAGAAATCAGGCAGGAAAGTGCCTGCAGTAGATTCGATTTTCCTCCTCCGTTTGGCCCATAAACAACCCCAACCGGAAGCAAACTCGCTCCTTTTATTTCCTTGTTCTCCTTTGTTTCTACTTTACATGTCAGCAGAGACTCTGCGAATTCGGGAATCGCAGCAGCCTGAAAATCAAAAGTTGTTTCTCCCTTGTAGGACTTAAAATTCTGAAACGAAAACTGACAAAGCATAGTCTTCCTCCTTTCCATCCGATTTCATTATAGGAGTTATGCCCCTCAAAGTCAAGTTTTATTCCTGGTTTCAAAAAAATTTTTTCTTAAAACCGATTTATAAATTCAATCCGATTGCTCATTTATAGAAATAATCCGACTGGATGGATCTCGTCCAATCGGATTTCTGTTCGCTATAGACATTTTTTCATAGCCATCTGCGTCATATAGTCATGCTATTCCTTGAAGTACCTCACCAGCCGATAACAATCCGCAATAAACTGTAGAAACTCAAAACTGGCACTTTCCACGATTGTCCTTCTGTTAATAGCACTCAGCGCCTCAATGACCAGATGGGTAGTATCATTCTCTTGGCTGATCAAAGATACAGCATACTCAACCGCCTCACCGATGAACGTTGCGAGCTTTGCCCCTTCAACGACGCTTTGCAGCGGCATCGGGACGCCGCCTTCACCATGCAGTTTGATAACCTTTGGCTCGGTGATCTCTGACAGGACTTTCAGCCGCTCGACCTCCGGCATTGACAACAGGTATGCTTTTATTGCAGCGGCAACTATCTCTTCCCTGGGATTCATGCCATAATCCCTTGGGTTCATATCTTCCAGTTTCTTCATAATCTCTTACTTCCCTTCTGTTCGGTGGTGTGTGTATTACCAAGCACCCACAACATATAACAGAATTTTGCACATAGCAAGTGGGTAGTAAATAAATAATGTGTAGCTTGATAAAAACGTCTGTGGCTGATGTCACAAAAGCAAAAAAGCCCCCACCGAGCGCATGACCTGAATCACACACCCGATGGGGGCTGTACCGTTTTTCTATCGGCTACTGGTTTTTCCCTCAGTTTTTCTATCAGTTACCCACACTCCCCAGCTCGATCAGCCGGAGCAGTTCTTCACCCTTCTTCCGCTTTTCCTCGGTCATGACCGTGTTATTCGCCCAGCGCTTCTCTTTGAGCTTCTTCCTCGTGTAGCACACGCTCCGGCCGCTGACCTTCCATTTCTCGTCCAGGAACATCACCGTGCCATCAGGGTTCGCCCTGCGGAAGCCGAGGAAACTGCTCAGGTTCCGGCTGTTACCTGTGGTGGTCAACATCACACCGAAGTTCGTCTGGTACTCCACCGTGTCGCCCTTGACCACTCCGCTCTTGATGAATGCCGTGTAGATGCCCTTCTCGAAGTTCAGATAATCCGGTGCCGCCGCCAGCTTCTCCTCGGTGATCTTGATGTGACCGCTCCGGGCACTGCTGCGCTTGCCAGCGATGGCTTTGCCCTCCATGTCCCGAAACAGGCTGCCCTGCACGTCCAGACCGTTGACGTTCATCTTCATCCCTGCGAAGTTCGTCTCCGGCAGTGCCTTGAGGCAGCGGACGAAGAAGTCAAAATTCTTTCGGGCAATGGTGGTCGCTCCCTGCTCCAGCTCTAAGGCGTCGCGCTCACTCTTGAGGTCTGCG
>JAEDMI010000018.1 GCA_016303085.1 Acetatifactor sp. | reverse complement strand
ATACTGTCCTTGCAAACCGGTGTTCTTCCCTGCGTATCAGACCTGCCGCCCTGCTGTATATCGGTATTGCCATAACCATTATCATCGCCACCATAATCCCACAGATGACACCGTATCCGGCAGCATAAACTCCATATTCCACCGCAATACCGTTGCTTCCACCGGATGCCTTTTGCAGGAAAATGAACCCCAGTGGCAGAGAAAGCATGGCAAGCAGTTGGATTCCCACCTTCGCTCCTCTGTTTGCGCATAAAAGCTTTACGCTTTCCGAAAAGGAAACCGTAGTCCGTATTCCCTCCTGGGAAGCCTTCTCGGCAGAATGTCTGCTTCCCTTGTACATCAGAATCAAAAAAATGATTACAAAAACCTCAGACAGTGTCACGGCTATAGCTACACCTACCCCGCCGTACATGGATGCAAAATTTTCCTGAACCAGAAGCCGGCTGACCTTACTTCCGTAGTTTCCAAGCATTCTGCAAAACAGCAAACTGAACCCCAGTGTAAAAACCTGCCTCAATATACTTACCACGGCTGTGGGCAGTTCTTCTCCCCGGCCCCTCGAATATCCCAAAAGTACCTCGGAAACAGAACGTAGGAATACAGCCGGTGCCAGTATCGTCAAAATAAAAGAGCTGTACTGAACTCTAAACAGATTTTCCGCTATTCCCTCTGCAGCAATCAACGCAACAGCTGTCCCTGCGACTCCCAGTGCAAGCTGAAACAGTAATACATTTCTACGTATTCGCGCAGCATTCCGATACTGTCCCTTGGCATTTCTGAGCCGCAAAAGCCTTGCCAGAGCATCCGCTGCCCCGCCGCTAACCGCAGCATAAATAATTGCGTATGTCTCCAGACCAACTGCTACATAAGTTACTCCGTTGTATCCGGTCAACCGAGCTATTACCGACAGGTTAATCAATGCAA
Organism: Acetatifactor sp.; assembly: GCA_016303085.1. Taxonomy (GTDB): domain Bacteria; phylum Bacillota; class Clostridia; order Lachnospirales; family Lachnospiraceae; genus Acetatifactor. Next base: position 18,685 of record JAEDMI010000018.1, on the reverse strand, counting down.
GTATGGTTGCAATTGCCTGAACCTGCCTTCTTTTTGTCTCTGCCTGATTCATTCTTTATCCCTCAATTTTGTCTGTCTCTTGTAATCCCCAGTCCTGCCAGTATTTCTTCCTGCTTTTTCTCCATGACCTTTGCCTCAGCTTCTTCCATATGGTCGTAACCGCAAAGATGCAACATGCTGTGAGCCACAAGGAATGCAAATTCCCGGCGCAGACTGTGCCCGTAATTTTTCGCCTGCTCCTTCACCTTGTCTACGGAAATCATGATATCTCCCAGCATTAATTCACCGGAATCCGGATCGAAGTAATCTGCCTCTCTGTCCTCCTCGATATCAAACACACCCTCCCGTTCAAAGTCAACGTTGGGGAAGGAAAGTACATCTGTCTCCCGGTCTATACCGCGGCATTCCCTATTGAGTTCGCGAATCCCCCCGTTGTCGGTTAGCACCACGTTTATCTGCGTCTCATAAGGGCACTTTTCCTCATCCAATACCGCTTCACAGACAAGCCGAACCGTTTCTTCCACATCAAAGGGAAAGCACTCCTTTGTCTCATTCTCAACGTAAAAAGTCATAATAGAGTTTTTCCTCCTTAAATATCTTTTGCATGGTACAAAGCTCCTTTACCGAAATATTGCATTTGTCAAAGGTTCCGTCATCTGCCATCTTGCGGAATACGGCATCAATTACTTTGTCAAAATCCACTTTGCGCTGCTCTCCCTTTTCCAGCATGTATGTTACGGATGATACAACCGCATCCGCGCAAATCAATACTGCCGTCTCCTTCTTTTTGATTCCCTGTTTACGACCGAGGTAATCCAGCAGGATTTCTCTGACTGCGGGCGGGAACTGTTTTTCCTCCATTACGCCGGGAAGCTCGTCCCCCGGCCGATGATAGTAACCCGCACACTTTAAGGCATCCTCATCCAATTCCAGCTGTCTCCCGATACGTTCGCAAAAGTACGCGGTGTGTATACACAGCATATACTCCCGTCTGTCCCGCTCTCGTAACGCGGTCAGTACCGGGTTTTCCGTATCATTGATATCCAGATATTTTTCACGGTAACGATAAACCACCATGGAGGAGAACAGCTTCAGACAGCCCAAAAGCAATATGCTGCTGATAATCATGTTTGCAACAGGAATCATAAACATTTCAATATCCGGTCTGGCATTTGCCAAAAGAATAAGATTGGCTGTCTCACAAACCATCAGACATAGTATGGATAAAAAAAGAGGAATGCCGATTTTGAAATCATTTCCCAGATGTCGAAACAAAGTCACGGCAAAAATGCCGCTGACAAAATACAAAATAAACCCATCTTCCGCCGCACCGTTTAACAGCACCGATATCAACAGCAAAGAGGATGCGGAAAGAATTCCCGTACTCATATTTCCGAAAAGCGCCAGCATCACATATATCACCAGAAAGGGCCAGCCGCCCGCAGGCAGAAATCCACAGATAAAAGCAATGACAAGTCCGATTGACAGGCATAACAGGAAACGATAAACATGCTCCCCGTTATCATAATCCAGCTCTTCGTGTACATATGCCCTGCGCAGATGAAAGCCTGTCACTCCAAGCAAAAGCACCGTCATCACACAGTTTGCCAGTAACTTGTCATCAGCCTGATTTCTGATTTGTCCCAGAAGCCACATACCTACGGCACCCAGTATGATAATTGCCCCTTCCGTCAGATAAAATTTCCAATTCACCCTGCAATTATTTTCTTCCATACTTCTCTCTGTTTCTGTTTTTTTCTTTTGCCTCAAAATCGTCATATGCCTTTACAATTTTCTGTACAAGAGGATGTCTTACTACATCCTTACTTGTCAGGTTGCAGAAGGCAATGTCGTCAATTTTACTCAGCACCCTTGTCGCCACATCAAGCCCCGACCTGGTTCCCGGCGCCAAATCCTTCTGGGACGCGTCACCGGTAACTATCACCTTGGAACCGAAGCCGATACGCGTCAGGAACATCTTCATCTGTGCCGGTGTGGTATTCTGTGCCTCATCCAGAATGATATAGGCATTGTCCAGAGTACGTCCTCTCATGTACGCCAGCGGAGCCACCTCTATCAATCCCTTTTCCATATTTTTGGCAAAGCTCTCCGCCCCCATAATCTGATATAGCGCATCGTAAAGCGGGCGCAGATAAGGGTCAACCTTGCTCTGCAAATCCCCCGGCAGAAACCCCAGTTTTTCTCCTGCTTCGATGGCAGGTCTGGTCAAAATAATTCTGCTTACCTCGTTGTTCTTAAAAGCCGTAATCGCCATGGCCATGGCAAGATAAGTCTTTCCCGTACCTGCAGGGCCTAATCCGAAGACAATCATGTTTTTTCTGATAGCATCCACATATGCCTTCTGTCCCAAAGTCTTCGGTTTAATAGGCTTGCCGTTTATCGTGTGACAAATACAGTCCGAATCAATCTCCGTAATTACTTTTTCCTGTTCTTCCATACCCATTGTTATCGCGTAATCTACGCTCTGCTCCTCAATTTCATTTCCTCTTTCCGAGATGATGCTCAACTGCTCCAGCACCGATGCAGCTTTTCTCACCATGCCTTCTTCACCGTAAATTGTCACTTCGCCGTTTCTGTCCACAATGGCAACGCCGAAATCACGTTCCAGCTTTTTTACATAGGCATCCTGCATGCCGAAAATTTTCTGCATGTGCTCTGCCGGTAAAGAAATCCTTACTGAAAAATCACTCATCCGTTATTGTCTCTCCGCTATCCGTCTTGTCAATGGCAATATTCTCTCCCACAGCTTCTCTGACAACAAACTGTCCCGAGATAACCCATGAATTGCCATTCGTATCTATTTTAACATCTTTTTCAATAATTTGTACCCCTTTTTCCTCCAAACTTGCAAGAAAAGTAATTAATTTTTCATTCAGCTGCTCTCTTGCCTCATCCAGTGAGTATTCATACTCTACATTCATATACTCTCTGTGTGTATAAGAACCCGTGTAAATGGAGATAGAAAGCTTTTCAAACAGCAGCGGCCTGCTTTCCCGGATGACACTGTCATATACCAGAAAGGGGCGCTCCTGTGGCATTTTCCATTCCGCATCTCCGAATCTCAGGTAATATTTTTTCTTCTCACGTCCGGTATACTCCTTCTCGATATGGTCAAAAGGCAATCTTGCAGAAAAACTTCTGTTGTGTTCCAGAATGATATCCGCATCTGCATCCACATATATGTACTCCCTCACAGTAGCATCCTCATTGAACACAGGGACCAGCCCCTCCACCAGAACCGCACCCTTCTCCACGGTTTCTCCCACCGCAACCTTCGGCACTCCTCTTCTGACAATAATCGACACTATTGTTCCGTCATACTCCGAAACCAGATTGCTGCCGGGCTCCTTTTTCTCCTGCTCCGTCAAAATGGGGGCATCATTTTCTTTGATGTCAATCAACAGCTTTGTGCCCTCCAGTTTAGCCGAAGCCCAGGTGATTTCAGGAAACCTCCTTCGCATTTCCTTTTCCAAAGTCTCAATATCCAGCTCGCTCTTCTTCATGCCAACAGTCACACTGTTTTCCTGCAGAAATGTTTCAAACATATCTCCCGTAATCCGATAATTGCCGTAAATCTCTATATTCCAGATAAACAGCGAGGACCACATCCAGAAGGCAACCGTGAATACCAGTCCCCCCACAAAAATTTTACGTTTCAACAGCTTGGGCAGAAAAAAAGGCAGTCCATATCGTTCCAATACGACTACCCTTGTTCCCGTCTTTCTGACAATCGGGCGCAGCGCCCAAAAGCCTTTCAAGTTGATATTCATATAATAGACATCGCCTTCTCTTACAATGTTTGAGAGAAGAATCCCTTTGTTGCTGCAAAGGTTCATAAAGCGCTCCGGCGAAAAACCACTGACGCGGATACGCAGATATCCCCTGATATATTTCAAGAGTCGAATCATGGCTTACCCTCTTCCATCTTCCACACATACCGGCGGCTTCATTCTTTCTTACAAGCAATTTTACTGGTATCTGACACATGTAATACAGCCGCTTATTTTCATATCTTCATTTGTATAGTAGTCAATGGAAAGACCGGTTCCCTCAAAGCATACCTGACATGTCTTACCCTGTAGCAGAATAAGTTCCCCCGTATATTCCAGAATACCCCTGTAATTCTCAATCCATGCCTCATGAGAGCCTGTCAGAGTAACCCTTATGGCACCCATACAGATATCCTTAGGCAGGTTCAGAGACTCTACCAATGCTTCTTTTTTTTGACTGCGGTTACTGTTGTTCTTCTTCATGCTCTAATATATTAATGCAGTCTGAAAACTATGCCTGGCACTGTTATCACGCATCCTGTCACTGAACAATTGCTTTGATGAAAGGCTGCTTTTCAGGTTTTTCATCACCGATAGTATAAGCTGCCAGCAAACGCCTCTCCGCTTCTTTCGCCTTGTCTTCATCATTGGCATGAATGACGGCAAGTATCTCCCCCGCTTTTACATAATCTCCCACCTTCTTTTGAAGCACAAGCCCTACCGAAAGGTCAATTTCACTCTCCTTAGTCTCTCTTCCGCCTCCCAGAATCAAGGAGCAGATTCCCACTTCGTCGCAGATAATTCTGCTGATATAACCTTCCCTTGGTGAAAGAACTTCTTTTTGAACGGAAGCCTTTGGCAACAACTCCGGATGGTAGACAAGTGTCTCATCTCCACCCTGGGTTTTTACAAACTCTGCCAGCTTTTTCAGTGCACTGCCATCCTCAATCACGCGTTTCAGCATCTCCACAGCTTCCTCCGCAGTATCTGTTTTCCCTCCGGCAAGAAGCATCCGGCTTCCCAACGTCAGGCAAAGCTCCACAAAGTCCTCCGGGCCTTTCCCTTTCAACGTTTCTATAGCCTCTTCCACCTCCAGCGCATTACCCACGGCATACCCCAGCGGCTGGTCCATATCGGAAATCACGGCAATGGTCTTTCTTCCCGCATTTTTTCCGATTTTTACCATCTCCTCAGCAAGTGCTTTTGCATCCTGCTCATTCTTCATAAAGGCACCGCTTCCGGTCTTCACATCCAGGACAATGGCATCTGCTCCCGCTGCCAGTTTCTTACTCATGATGGAGCTGGCAATCAGAGACATGTTATCCACAGTCGCCGTCACATCCCGAAGTGCATACAGTTTCTTGTCCGCCGGAGCCAAATCCGCGGTTTGTCCCATAATGGCTATACCGATTATGTTTACGTTTTCTATAAACTGTTCTGTCGTAAGCGCTGTGGAAAAGCCCGGAAAACTCTCCAACTTATCAATGGTTCCTCCGGTATGGCCCAGTCCCCTTCCGCTCATCTTTGCAACAGGAATACCGCAGGCGGCAACCATGGGTGTCAAGGCAAGCGAGGTCTTGTCTCCGACGCCTCCCGTGCTGTGCTTGTCCACCTTGATTCCGTGAATGGCAGATAAATCCAGTCTTTCACCGCTGTCTGCCATTGCCATGGTAAGTTCATAAGTCTCCCTCTCTGTCATCTTTTGAAAATAAATAGCCATCATCAACGCCGAAACCTGATAATCCGGGATATCCCCTTTTGTGTAACCCTCAATGAAAAATCTGATTTCCTCCTTTGTCAGTTCCCCGCCGTTTCGCTTTTTCATGATAATGTCGTACATTCTCATTGCATTACCCCTCCGATTTTTTGTATTTAATTTCTTTTCTATCATTTTTTCTATCATTTTTTCTATGTTTAATTTCTGCTTCTATTTTAGCACATGAAAATCTTCTTTATCAACATAGAGTTCCTGAAACAACTTCTATTTCAAAATGTAAAAATTATCCCTCAAGAGCAGCCAGTTTGCACGAAACCACTGCATAATCTGCCAGTAACCACAGCCCCGCAGACTATATTCCTTGATTAGGTTAAACTTTGCCTGCAGACTTCTTACATCCTCAAACCAGACTTCATGTTCTGTTCCCTCTGTGTTATAGGTAAAGAACGGGCTTTGTGACAGTTCATCAAACTGTATGGCAACACCGTAAGCTATGGCAATTCGAACTGCCTGAATATTATTGACAGTGGCTGCTTTTGTGACTCCTCTCACATACGGCAGAGGCCAATCATAACCGTAGTTTGGAATACCTAAATCAATTTTCTCTGCCGGAATTTGCGTCAGAGCATACTCCACCACCCTCCGCACCTGATGGATGGGCGCTACAGCCATAGGCGGTCCGTAGGTGTAACCCCACTCGTAGGTCATAAGAAGTACATGGTCTGCCGCCTCCCCAAGCGCCCGGTAATCCTTCCCCTCATACAGAAGTCCCGGCTGGTCGGAGGAAGTTTTCGGTGCCAGTGCCACAGAGGTATGATAACCGTTGGCACGCATGGTCTCCGCAACCTCCCACACAAAAGCGGTAAAGGCATCTCTGTCCGAAGCTAATATATATTCAAAATCAATGTCAACCCCTTCATATCCCTTCTCACCCATGGTCTCCAAAAGGTTCTGAATCAGGTTATTTTTTTATGTTTCATTATTCACCACCGAATTGATCAGGCGATTGTTAAAACTACCGTCCGGGCCGAAGGGCGTCAATGTTAATATAGGCTGTGTTCCAAAACGCAGAGCTTCCGCAATCATCCATGTATCATCACCGTAAGCAGGTGGCAGAAGTTCTCCTTCCGCGGTAAATCCATAGGAAAAAATCGGCAACTCCGACAAAAAAGGCAGAGTCTGCTCCAGTACCCACGGACTGATAAACGGGTAAGCATAGCCGCTGACTGAAATTGCCCGCGTGGCATTTCTCATATTTTTGTCCACTAAAAGAGCCTGCCCCACGGCAAGCTCATAAGGATAAATCAACTGATTGTCATAAATCAACTGTTCTGCACTGACTCCCAACGTCAATGCAATACTGTCAATGGTATCACCGGGCTGTACCACATAGATTTCCATTCTTTGCCTCATTTCATACAAAAAAATCGGATACATCACTATAGTTTATGCAAACACATTCCTTTGTGCACCAAACTTTCCCGGTTCCCACCGTCATATCCTCTCATTCTCCGATTCTTTTTGTAATTCTCGGCTTCCTTTACCCCAAAATCTGCGCATTCCTTGATTCTTTATGTAATTCTCAGCTTCCTTGTATATTACACTCCCACCTTTTTACAGATATCCTGCAGGCAGCACCTGTCACAATAGGGGTTGGTTCTTGCAGTACACACTGCCCGGCCGTGGTCAACCAGCCTATGACAGAAATCGTTTCCCTCCTCCGGCGGAATCAGCTTCCACAGCTCCTTCTCCACCTTTGCAGGCTCCTTGATACCGTCCACAAGTCCCATACGGTTCACTAGACGGATACAGTGTGTGTCCGTGACAATGGCAGGCTTTCCGAATACATCTCCCATAATCAGGTTTGCGCTCTTTCTTCCCACGCCGGGCAGGTCCAGCAGCTTGTCAAAATCATCAGGCACTTTGCCGTTATATTCATCTCGCAGTCTTTTCATACAGGCACTGATATCTCTTGCCTTGCTCTTTCCTAACCCGCAGGGATGCACAATTTCCTCAATTTCCTCCACCGGTGCCTCCGCCAAAGCATTTACGTCGGGAAACTTTTCATACAACTTTTCCACCACCACGTTCACCCTTGCATCGGTACATTGCGCCGCAAGCCGGACGCTGACGAGCAGCTTCCATGCCTGGTCGTATTCCAGGGTGCAGTCCGTGTCAGGATATTCCGCCTTCAGCCTCTTAATGATTTCCAACGCTCTCTGTTTCTTCGTCATTTCCTCTGTTCCTCGTTTTCTATCAAGATTTCATTCCTGCTTCATTTGCTCCGGCCTTCCCGCCGGAAAACTATAAGTTAATTAAAACAGATTTTCAATGGATTTTACATCTGTCAGTTTAACAAATTAGGATTCATTTTATTGACATCACATACACCTGGCAGGGATTCCACTCATCCCACAAATTTGGAAATATTTCGAACTCCTTAAACCCTAATGACAAATAAAACATATTTGTATTGTCATATTCTTCATACTTACCCATTTGTACTGTTTTAACTTGAATAAAAGAATATCCATTTATCTTTGCAGATTCATAAGCCGCATTAAATAAAGCTCTTCCTATTCCCTTTCGGTGATATTCTTTTCGGACCCCCATAACATATAACTCGACTGTATCTTTTCCGGTTTCATATAAGTATAAAAAACCAATGATTTTATCGTCATCATAAGCACACCAGAATAATTGATTAACGCTCTTGGTAATATATTCTTCTCTTGCTTCCGGAATCCCGAACCAATCTTCAAGAGATTCTAACACTTCTCTTGTTACCTTCTTTTTTTCTTCTTGTTCCTGTAATTGAACTATTCTAATCACAATATTTTCTCCTTACAAATTAAAAAATTTGTCTAATTGATTCTATTGCAATTTTAACTATTAAAAGAGTGACCAAAACAGCCACTCTTTCCATTAATTTTAACTATACTGAGGTTTCATCCTACCCTACTTGTGATACGGTTCCCTATGGATAATCCGAAATGCCCGGTATATTTGTTCCGTCAGAATCACACGCATCAGCTGGTGGGGAAATGTCATGTCAGAGAAACTCAAATGCATATCCGCCCGGCGACATACAGACTCGTGCAATCCAAGAGAACCGCCGATGACAAAAGTGATATGGCTGATTCCGCTGACAGTCAGTTTATCCATCCACTCCGCCAGTTTCTCGGAAGAAAGCTTCTTCCCGCCTATCTCAAGAGTACAAACATAGGCATCATCCTTTATTTTTTCCAGGATTCTCTGACCTTCCTTCGCTTTAATCTGCTCTTCCAGGACTTCGCTTGCACCTTCCGGTGTCTTTTCGTCAACCACCTCTACGATTTCTGTCTTACAATATTTACTGAGCCGTTTTTCGTATTCCGCAACTGCGTCCCGATAGAATTTTTCCTTTATTTTTCCCACACAGATTATGGTAATCTTCATTCGGACTTACCCTCAAATACAGAGTCATACACATAATCATCAATCAATCTGTCCAGAAAGCCCTGATCCAGATTTACAAACTGATGATTCATCTTTTCCTTGATATAAGAAAATCTTCTGAAATACAAGACCTCTTCAGACACTCCCTGAGCTCCGATTTTGCCGTCTATTTCCGCTGCATCCAAATTTACTCTGCACCACTCCAGAAGGGTTGTGCGAAGAGAATTTTCCGACTCCGCTTTCTTTTCAAAAAATTTTGCATTCTTCATGGACACTACACCGGATACCACGAACAAAATGAAAATGGCTCCCATGACTCCATAGAACAGATAGGAATTACCCATGTGAATGGGAAGTACCTCTGTCGCTCCCAACACAACAACAATCAGACCAAGGATACCCAGAATCAGCAAGATCCATGCAGATGACCTGTTTTCACTTGCTCTCTCGGAGCTGTCCTGATAAAGTCCTCCCGATTTTCCGGATTTTGATGATTCACCCTTTCTTTTTTCCGCTCCTTCATCCTCCGTTTCATCCCTGTTTTCTGCAGACTCTCCCTGTATTTCTTCAACAGTTTCCTCTTCAGATGACGATGCAGCTTCCATACCCGGAATATCTACTCCGGCAGCCTCCCACTGAGGAGCTTTCCGCTCCTCTATGGGTTGCTCCGCAACAAGTTCACTGCCGCAATCGGCGCAAACCCGAAACCCATCCCTATATTCCGTTTTACATTTCGGACACCATGGCATACCCTTCTACCTTCTTTCCCCAAATGTTTTATCTTTTGCTTAAGTACTCATCGATTCCCTTTGCTGCTGCTTTTCCTGCCCCCATAGCCAAAATTACCGTAGCAGCTCCGGTTACGGCATCACCTCCGGCGTAAACCCCCGCTTTACTTGTCTGTCCGTTTTCCTCCTCAGCTACGATACACTTCCACTTATTTGTTTCAAGTCCTTCCGTAGTCGAAGAAATCAGCGGATTCGGAGAGGTTCCGAGAGACATAATAACCGTATCCAGTTCTATGACAAATTCTGAACCGGGTACTTCCACCGGACGACGACGTCCCGATGCGTCGGGCTCACCCAATTCCATTTTGATACACTTCATTCCTGTCACCCAGCCCTTCTCATCAGCGAGGATTTCAACAGGATTTGTCAGAAGGTCAAAAATGATTCCCTCTTCCTTTGCGTGGTGAACCTCCTCCACTCTGGCGGGAAGTTCCTCCTCACTTCTTCTGTAGACAATATGTACCTCCGCACCGAGACGAAGTGCCGTTCTGGCAGCATCCATGGCGACATTGCCGCCTCCCACAACAGCTACCTTTTTACTCTTCATGATAGGTGTGTTGGAATTTTCGTCAAAGGCCTTCATCAGGTTGCTTCTTGTCAGGTATTCGTTAGCAGAAAATACGCCGTTGGAGTTTTCGCCCGGAATACCCATGAACTTGGGAAGTCCCGCACCGGAGCCGATAAACACAGCGTCAAAGCCTTCCTCCTCAATCAGTTCATCGATGGTAACAGATTTGCCCACTACTACATTGGTCTCAATTTTCACACCCAGTGCTTTTACATTCTCGATTTCTTTAGCTACCACAGCTTTCTTGGGAAGACGGAACTCGGGAATACCGTAAACAAGCACTCCGCCCGGCTCATGCAGAGCCTCAAAGATAGTCACATCATACCCCATCTTTGCCAGGTCTCCGGCGCAGGTCAGACCTGCTGGGCCGGAACCGATGACAGCAACACTCTTTCCTTTTTTCTCCTTTGCTCCCTCGGGCTTGATTCCCTTTTCTCTCGCCCAATCAGCCACAAATCTCTCCAGCTTGCCAATGGAAATCGGATCACCCTTGATACCACGGATACATTTACCTTCGCACTGGCTCTCCTGAGGACATACACGTCCGCATACGGCAGGCAGTGCGCTGGACTGACTGATAATCTTGTATGCTTCCTCAATATTTCCTTCTTTAACTTCATGGATAAATGCAGGAATATCAATGGCAACGGGACAGCCCTTCACACACTGTGCATTCTTACAGTTGATACATCTGGAAGCCTCGCACATCGCTTCCTCCTGATTATAACCCAGACAAACTTCTTCAAAGTTTGTGGCACGCTCCTTTGCGTCCTGCTCTCTGACAGGCACTTTATTTAACACGTCCATCTCTAACCTAGCCCTTTCTCATTTCATTTTATTTTCACAGGGAACCTTTCCTTAGCACTGTCCGCATCCGCCGTGGTGTGTTTCCCCCTCTTCCAGCTTCAGCATGGCTCTGCCCTCCGCAGTCTTATAAATCTGCTGGCGTCTCATTGCTTCGTCAAAATTCACTGCATGTCCGTCAAACTCGGGACCGTCCACACATGCAAACTTCACTTTACCGTTCACAGTCACACGACACGCACCGCACATTCCCGTTCCGTCCACCATAATCGGATTCAGGCTTACCACAGTAGGAATGTTCAGTTCCTTTGTCAAAAGACATACAAATTTCATCATAATCATAGGACCGATGGCTATACACACATCATACTGCTTTCCCTCTGCCACAAGGTCTTTGATTGTCTGGGTTACCATGCCGCTTCTGCCATAGGAGCCGTCATCTGTTGTAATATAGAGATTTCCTGCTACCGCTTCCATCTCCTTCTCCAGAATTAACAGGCTCTTTGTCTTGCTTCCCACGATGACATCCGCATCCACACCGTTCTCATGCAACCACTTTACCTGAGGATAAACAGGGGCCGCGCCAACGCCTCCGGCTACAAACAGAATCTTTTTCTTTTTCAACTCCTCCGGTGTTTCCTTCACCAGTTCAGAAGGGCAGCCCAAAGGTCCCACAAAATCGTGGAAAGCATCTCCCACTTTCAAATCCGCCATCATTTTCGTGGCAGCGCCCACACACTGGAACACGATGGTAACGGTTCCCTTTTCCCTGTTGTAATCACAGATAGTCAGAGGAATACGTTCTCCGTCCTCCCCCATTCGCACAATGACAAACTGCCCGGGCATACAAGCCTTTGCCACTCTTTTTGCTTCCACATCCATCAGATAAATGTTTGTGGTCAGCTCTTCCTTTTTTACAATTCTGTACATAATCCACCTCTCCATTCCCCTCATTGGGAATTAAATTATTCTAAAGCTGTCAGTTCATACCGTCCCTGGTTATCCTGCTGCAGCTTGAATTGCTCCTTCGTGTATACATTGACCGCATAATCCGTTCCCGTTCTGGTCAATGTACCGTTTGAAGACTGATAAACCGATATTACATAAAAATCACTGATTTCGTTGATATTGATAACATACTGATAATAAAATTTGTACATGTCCTCGGACTCATTAAAATGTCCCTCGCGGTCACGCACCCTGCCACTGTCTATATAGTACTGCAGAATACCCTCCACGGCTTCAGCCGGTGTATAATCCGTATTCAGTTCAAATTTATAGACTTCCTCGGCAATATTTCCGGTTACTCCGTCCACAATTCTTGCAAATTTATAAACTGTCTTACCAAGCGGCATTGGAATAGGACCTGTATAAACAGATGAAAAATAAGTAGGGTCACTTCCGTCAGTGGTATAATATATATCCTCTTTATCCTCGTTCAGGACTTCAATATACATGGGAAAACTGTACTCCCCACCGATAATACTGATTTCAGGTGCAGGGATTTCATCATTATCGATATGGTACTCTCCCACGGCAACATCACTGACAATGCCGTTATCATTGACGAACACCGCTTTAATACAGTAATCTCCGTTTTCCAACAAAATTGGAGTAATATACTGGTTACTGTTCTCGTCAGGATCGGTTCCGTCCGTGGTATAGTATATTTTCCCCGTTCCAAAGGAAGTCAGCTTCAAGGGCTGAATGGTCGTATAGTATCCTTCCTTAATGCTGAACTCAGGGGCACGGGCAATATAGCTCTGATAGGTAGAAATCAGATTCTCATCATTGCTTGCCAATAGTAAATCATTGATGGTCTGATAGTCTTCTCTGGCCCGATATATTGCAATCAGTTTTCCGTATGCCCTGTCCAGCTGCTCCTCTGACGCATTCTTATCTCCCGCTATTTCTCTCAGAAGATACTCGTATTCAATTTTGTTTCCTTTCATCAAATAGACTTCTGCCAGCTTGAATCGAAGTTCAATATCTCCTTCGTTCAGTTCAAGCGCGCGCATATAACCGGCAATAGCTCTGTCGTATGCGCCATCCTCCGCATACCGCATTGCCCGGCTCACCTGATACTCTTCGGAATTATACAAATACACCCATATTCCCATGCCCATTGACGCCAAGACAACAAGTAACAGAAAAGCTATCACCAGCTTCCAGCCCCGGTGCTTTTTCGGTACACTCTCCACGGATTCATCAGACTCCCCGCTTTCATGAGACTGTTCCTCCAGTTCCTCCATGATACCGCTTATGTTCTTCCCCAGATTCGATTCCAGTTCAGGCTCAAAGTCAGGTACAATATGTATATCTTCTCCGCAATGTTCACAATATAAAGTGCCCTCGGCCATTTCTTCTCCGCAGTTGGGACATTTCATAACCCTGGGTTCCTCTCTTTACTCATAACTTAGAACAAACCGGTAATTACTCCATTTTCATTCACATCAATTCCATAGGCAGACGGTTTCTTTGAAAGCCCCGGCATCGTCACCACATCGCCGGTCAGTGCCACCACAAAGCCCGCTCCCGCAGATACATAAACTTCTCTCACGGTAAGTTCAAAGCCCTCGGGTCTTCCCAACAGTTTGGGGTTGTCCGAAAGAGAATATTGGTTTTTTGCCATACAGACGGGAAGCTTACCAAATCCCAAATCTGCCAGCTTCTGCAGCTGTTTCTTTGCCGCTGCCGTAAAACTGACACTCCCTGCGCCGTAAATTTCTGTGGCAATGGTCTGAATTTTCTCCTCAAGAGACAGTTCTTCCTCATAGAGCAAACGGAAATTGCTTTTCCTTTTCTCCAGAGTCTCCAACACCTTTTCCGCCAAAGCAATTCCTCCTTCGCCGCCCTTTGCCCAAACTTCTGACAGAGCAAATTCACAGCTTTTAGCTTCACAGAACTCTTTTACAAACCCGATTTCCGCCGGTGTATCCGTCACAAAAGAATTCAAGGTCACTACCACAGGTACACCGTACTTCTGTAAATTCTCGATATGCTTTTCCAGATTCACGATTCCCCTTTTCAGAGCCTCAAGATTCTCTGTACTCAGTTCCTCCTTTGCCACACCACCGTTATATTTCAGCGCACGTACTGTTGCAACCAGCACAACTGCGTCCGGTTTCAGTCCTGTCATACGGCACTTGATATCAAAGAATTTCTCCGCTCCGAGATCGGCACCAAATCCCGCCTCTGTAATACAGTAATCCGCCATTTTTAATGCTGCCTTGGTTGCCCGCACGGAATTACATCCGTGAGCAATATTTGCAAAAGGTCCGCCATGAACCAGCGCAGGTGTATGTTCCAACGTCTGAATCAGATTTGGCTTCAGCGCATCCTTTAATAGTGCCGCCATAGCTCCGACTGCCTGCAAATCACCGGCCGTCACCGGCTCACCGTTGTAGTTGTAAGCTACAATAATACGGGACAGTCTCTCCTTCAAATCCTTCATATTGTCGGCAAGACACAGAATTGCCATAATCTCACTTGCAACAGTGATAACAAAGTGATCTTCGCGTACAAAACCATCCATCTTGCTGCCAAGACCCACCACAATGTTTCGAAGCACTCTGTCGTTCATATCCATGCAGCGCTTCCATACAATCTGTCTTGTATCAATCTGAAGCTCATTTCCCTGCTGGATATGATTGTCCAATAAAGCTGCCAGCAAATTATTTGCAGAGGTAATGGCATGGAAATCCCCTGTAAAATGCAGATTCAGCTCCTCCATGGGAACTACCTGGGCATATCCGCCGCCCGCAGCTCCGCCTTTGATACCAAAACAGGGACCCAAAGAAGGCTCACGCAATGCAATTACTGCATTCTTTCCCAGCCGGCCGAATGCCTGTCCCAGTCCGACGGTGGTGGTTGTTTTTCCCTCTCCCGCCGGAGTCGGGTTGATAGCCGTCACCAAAATCAGTTTGCCGTCAGGTCTGCTTTCCAGACTTTCCAAATACTCCTCTGTCAATTTTGCCTTGTACTTTCCGTAAAGCTCCAGGTCATCCGCAGACATTCCCAGCGTTCCGGCAACTTTTTCTATGGGCTCCATTACCGCTTCCTGTGCAATTTCAATATCCGTCTTCACGTTCCCGATTCCTTTCTCTATATGATTTCTTCTATCAGTTGCTCAAACTGTTCCGGACTCATCAGAATCTTTCTGGGCTTTGTGCCCTCTTCTTCTCCTACCACTCCGTATTCACAGAGCTGATCCATGATTCTCGCCGCACGGTTGAATCCGATTTTCAGTACACGCTGGAGCATACCGATGGAAGCCTTGTCCTTCTCAATAATGAACCGTCCCGCCTTTTCAAACAGCTCGTCCAGTTGTGAGCCGGAATCTCCTGACAAAACTCCTGCCCCACTGTCCATACTTTTTATCTTTTCCTCAATATCCTCTGCATAGGTATTGCCCAAAGCCTGATTTTTCAGGAAATCTACCACATCCGACACTTCCTTATCGGAAACAAAAGCTCCCTGAATACGGGCAGGTTTTGTGTATCCCTGCGGATAAAACAGCATGTCACCCTTACCTAACAGTTTCTCCGCGCCGTTCATATCCAGAATGGTACGGGAATCCACACCGCTGGATACAGAGAACGCCACACGGCTGGGCATATTCGCCTTGATTAATCCGGTGATAACATCTACGCTGGGCCGCTGGGTCGCAATAATCAGATGAATCCCCGCCGCTCTTGCGAGCTGCGCCAGACGACAGATAGATTCCTCTACTTCTCCGGGACACACCATCATCAAGTCAGCAAGCTCATCTACAATGATAACAATTTGAGGCAGCTTTTTGGGCGCATTCTCATCGCCGCTCTCCTGCATTGCCTCCACTTTTTTGTTGTAGCCCTTCAAATCTCTTACATTCAAATCCGCAAATTTACGATAGCGGTCTTCCATCTCGGATACGCCCCAGTGCAATGCCGCGGATGCCTTTTTGGGGTCTGTCACCACGGGAATCAACAGATGAGGGATTCCGTTGTAAACGCTGAGTTCTACCACCTTGGGGTCAATCATTATGAGTTTGACATCATCGGGGTGAGCCTTGTAAAGAATACTCATGATGATAGTGTTGATACACACGGATTTACCGGAACCGGTAGCTCCCGCAATCAGCATATGGGGCATTTTTGCAATGTCTGTCACCACCACCTGTCCCGCAATATCTTTTCCTACGGCAAAAGCAATATTGGAGGGGAAATCCCGAAACTCCCTGCTCTCCAAAAGATCCCGGAGCGCAACGGGTATATTCTCCTTGTTGGGCACTTCAATGCCGATTGCCGCCTTGCCCGGAATAGGTGCTTCGATTCTGATGTCGGTTGCAGCAAGATTCAACTTGATATCGTCCGCAAGTCCCACAATCTTAGACACCTTCACACCCTGTTCCGGCTGTAGTTCATACCGGGTAACACTGGGGCCCTGGCTGATATCTGTAATTGTTACCTTGACACCGAAGGTATTCAGGGTCTGCTGAAGACGCATAGCCGTCTCCTTCAGTTCCCTTGTTGAGTCTCCCGTGGCAGCCACTCCCTTCTGTAGTCTGGAAAGGGGAGGGAACATATATTTTTTCGGTACCTTTTTCTCTGTCTGTGCAATATCCTTCTGAATATCGGAAGCCGGTGCCACAGCCTGAGGCTTCTCGGAGGGTAACTTTGCAACCGGCCTTGCCGGCAATGGTGCAGACTCCTCCCCGACTCCCTCTTTATGTATCCGGATTGCCTGCTCCGGAAATTCCTGTTTCACCGGAGGCGTTTGAACCGGGAAAATCTCTCCGTCGTCATAATCCTCTTCTGTGCCCCGGTCATCGTTTTTCTCCGTTTCATTGAACGTCACCTGATGCATACTTCTGATTCTGACCTTATCAAAATCAATCCCCGATGACACCGCTTTCTCTCGAACCACTCCTTCTGCCTCGTCCGGTTCCTCAGAGAACATAATTTCATGAATATCATCGCGATGTCCCTGTTCCTCAGGCTTCGTCAGTGCCGTATCCATCATGACACCCGATACTTTTTTCTCCATACGCAGAATCCGCTGGTTTTCCTTCTCCTCAGCCTTCAGCCTGCGTTCTTCCTCTCTTTTTGTCCGCAGTTCTTCCTGCTCCATGCGTCTCAGCTGTGCATTTTCCCTCCGACGTTCCGCGTCCTCTCTGGACAGTTCCCTCATCCGGCTTCCGCCGCTCTTTACACTGTCAATCAGGGATTTCTCCGTCAGCAGAATCAGGCTCACCACAGTAAAGAGCAATACCACCAGCACAGTACCTATGGTCTCCAGATAATGCTGCAGCATATAACTCAGGCTTCCTGAAATAATCCCGCCTCCTGTTTTGGAATCACGGCAGCTTTCATACAGTGTTTTCAGATTGTATCTATCCATTGACGCTGCATTTTTCACAATTAAATCGCAGACGATTCCCAACATAAAAAACAGCACGATACCTGCAACCAGCTTCCTCACGGCATTTGGGTTTCCTTCATTTGCAAACCAAAATGCCACCGCAACAAACAGAAGTACAGGTGCAGCATACGCCGTCAGCCCGAACACGCCAAAAAGGAAGCCGCTGATTGCGTCTCCCACCGGTCCTATAATGCCGAAATTACAGCAAAACAAAATAACCATGGCAACAAACAGAACAATCAGACCTATTTCATGAAACAGAGCGCTGTCCTGTGCTGTCGCCTGATGCTTGTCCGATTTCTTTCCTCTTACGCCGGAATTTGACTTTCCGGTACTTCTTCTATTATTTGAAGTTGATGTTCTTCTGCCGGTAGAACCTGCCATCTCATCATACCTCTCCTGTTAAACTTTAGTCACACTTAAAAAGTATATCATTTTTGCGGCGACTTGTCACCACTGTTTTTTTATTTGCCTTTCCCGCTTTGAATCATCATGTGCAGCTTCTTCATGGCCTTATCGATTCCTCCGACTTCATTGATAATTCCCCTCTTTACAGCTTCTTCCCCAACCAATATGGTTCCCACATCCTTGGTCAGAATTCCTGTCTCCGTCATAAGCTGTTCCAACATGTTTTTGTCAATCTTGCAGTGTTCGCACACAAAGCCTGTGATTCTGTCCTGAATCAGTTTAAAGTATTCAAAGGTCTGAGGTACGCCAATCACCATACCGTTCATGCGCACCGGGTGGATAACCATAGTCCCCGTAGGAACAATAAAGGAATAGTCCGTGCTCACCGCAATGGGAACACCTATGGAATGGCTTCCTCCAAGGACAAGAGATACCGTGGGCTTGCTCAGGGATGCAATCATCTCTGCAATGGCAAGTCCGGCTTCTACATCTCCTCCCATCGTATTCAGCAGCACCAATACACCCTGAATATCCTTGCTGTCCTCAATGGCTGCAAGACTTGGAAGAATATGTTCATATTTTGTAGTTTTTGAGTTACTGTTCAGATTATCATGTCCTTCTATTTCACCTATGATAGATATCAGATGAATGTTTTCCATCTGTGTATTGTCATCCAGCGTCACCTGACCGGTCTGCTCAATCCGCTCATCCCGGTGCTGTTCCTTCTCTGCCTGGGTATTCTTCTTCTCTTCCGACATCATTTTTTCCG
>JAEDMI010000259.1 GCA_016303085.1 Acetatifactor sp. | reverse complement strand
TTGTAACAATAAAAAATATTTTGGGGCACGTTTCTTTACAGACCACCCAGATTTATTATGGAAAGCAAGTACTTATGGAAAGCGATGTCCTTAAGTCTGCATAGTTAACGTTTTTTCTGTGGCTTTTCTTTACATAATAACCGATACTTTCTGATGTAACTGACAATACGTCATAATCAGAAAGGAGACGGTTTGTTATGCTAAGACAAATCAAAGTCGCGGATCTTTGCAATGAGCTGGAAGAAAAACTGGTTGATCTTCAGTATTCCGAAGACTCAATGCGGAGATATCGCAAGGTATTCCAGGAATTTAAGGAATACGCAGGTGATTGTGATTATTCACAGTCAAAAGGAACGGATTTCCTTCTTTGGAAATTCAAGCAGCTCGGGGGCTTCGTCACATCCGGAGAGCATTCCAAAAATGAAATGTATTACTTCCGTGTAATTCGCTCTCTTGCTGAATACTTCAACTTCGGCACACTTTTTCGGCGGCATGATTACCACGGCGAAATCGTTTGGCCGATCCCCTTTAAGGAGGTGACGGAAGGGTTTCTAAAGTATGAAGTGGAATACGGCTGCTCCCATTATCAGTACAGGCGTTGCCGGGATATTATCAAAGACCTGATACTGTTTTTGGATTCTGCGGGAATCCATGATCTCAATGGCATTACCCCCGCCTTGATGTCACGTTTTACTGAAACAATGGTTGGACTCGCTCCGGTAACGATTGCGGAAAGGTTGTCTGCTCTCCGGCAATACTTCAAGTATGCATTTTTACATGAGTATGTAAACAAACCGATAGAAGTGTTTTTGCCGCATCCACCGCAGAGGCTGCGCACAAAGCTGCCCACTGTATGGAATGAGGAACAGATTGAGCGCCTGATCAACAGCGTTGACATCACCACGCCAATCGGGAAAAGGGATTACGCCATTATCCTTTTAGGGGCAAGGCTTGGGCTTCGAATCGGAGATATTCTTTCCCTCACGTTGAATGACATTGACTGGGATAAAAAGCTTATCACGATTATCCAGAGTAAAACCCGGGAGCCTCTTTCGCTTCCGCTTCCGGATGATGCCGGGTGGGCAATCATTGATTACCTGAAAAATGGAAGGCCGGTTACGGACTATCCAAATATTTTTGTAACGCACAATGCACCTTATAAGGGCAGCCCGTTTAAGAGCACACTCCGACACAACATCAACAAGGCTTTGAAAAGGGCTGGCATTCCTATCGATAAATCAAAGCATTATGGCTGGCATACCCTCCGCCATTCACTTGCAACAAACCTGCTTCAGAATGACGTGGAGACATCAACCATCTCAGATATACTGGGTCACTCGGATCCACAGGTAGCAAAACATTATCTCAGAGTAGATATAAATGGCCTGCGCAAGTGCGCCCTGGAAGTGGAGGTGAAGGATTATGTCAAAGAATAAGACATTTACCGGTCCTCTCGCCGAACATATACGGAACTTCCTTAATGAGAAGCGCACGCTCGGCTATAAATACGAAGAGCAGGAACGAGTTCTCTCCGTCCTTGACAGGATGAGTCAGCAGTTTGATTGTTCCAACGGGCTTCCTAAAGCTTTATGCCTTGCCTTTATCCAGTGGGATCCAAACTGGAAACAGAGGACGCAGGAACAGCGTGTTATCCTGATCCGTACTTTTGCCGAATATCTGATCAGACACGAAATCCCTGCGTACCTGGTTGACTTCTCTATCGTAACCAAAAGAAATGAGGATTTCAAGCCGTATATTTTTACCCACTCGCAGATAAGCGACATTTTTAATGCCGCAGATTCCATACATCCGCATTCATCCAACGCACACATTTTTTATCCTGCAATCCTGCGTGTACAGTACGGATGCGGCCTTCGTATTTCAGAAACTCTGGGACTACGAATGAAAGATGTCGATATGGATAAAAACATCCTCCATGTCATAAATGCGAAGAACAACAAGGACCGTGATATCCCGGTAAGCGGTTCTGTAATGGAGTACATCAAATGGTATGGACGGAAAGTACATCCTGTCTATGTGCCTGATGAATATTTCTTTAAGAGCCGCCGCGGCACGGGGCATTATGAAAAAACTGCTGTAAACCACTACTTCCGGGATATACTCTTCGACTGCGGAATTATGCACGGAAACAAAAGTGATGGTGGACCGCATCTCCACAATCTTCGCCATACATTCTGTGTGCACAGTCTGGAAGCAATGCTGAGAAATGGCATACCGCATCAGGTTGCCCTGCCTTTATTGATGACCTACTTGGGGCATTCCTCCCTTTCCGCCACCGGGCGTTATCTGAAACTTACAGCCGAGGCGTTCCCGGACCTGGTCGATCAAATCAACCGGATTTACGCTGACATTATTCCGGATCTGGAGGTGAAAACAGAGTATGAAGACGACTGATTTTCCCCGATTGCTCAGTGACTTTTTACTGAAAGAACTGCCCGGTGTGCGCAATCAGAGCAGTAATACGATTGCTTCTTACAGAGACACTTACATACGGTTGCTAACATACTGCCGCGATATACTCTCGATAAAGCCTGAAAAGCTTCGTGTTAGCGATTTGACTGCTGAACGGATTACTGAGTATCTAAACTGGCTGGAACAGGAATGCAATAACAGTATAAGTACCCGAAATCAAAGGCTTGCTGCTATCCATTCATTATTCCGATATATTCAGATGCAGGCTCCGGAATATATGTTTCAGTGCCAGCAGATACTGGGCATTCCGTATAAAAAAGCTGAAAAGCATCAGGTAGGATACTTAAGTGAGGCTGAGACCAAAAGCCTGTTAGCCATGCCAGATGCAGAAACCAGGAAAGGGCGCCGTGACCAGGCCATGCTCACTCTCTTATATGATAGCGGTGCCCGTGTCCAAGAACTCGCTGATTTATGTGTTGGCGACCTGCGGTTGGATTGTCCCGCTCAGGTAAAGTTAACCGGTAAGGGAAGAAAAACCAGAAGTGTACCGCTGATGGATAAAACTGTAGTTCTTCTGAAGAATTATCTTTCAGAGCAGCGTTTAGACACTCCTTCGAGTTTTGAACATCCGTTGTTCTTTAATTCACAGGGTAAAAAGCTTTCACGTCAGGGTATCGCATATATTTTAAAGAAGTATGCAAATGAGTGTGGAATCGATAAGATTTCTCCACATGGAATGCGCCACACAAAAGCCATGCACCTAACAGAAGCAGACGTAAACCCGATTTTTATCAGGGACTTTCTTGGCCATACTGATTTAAAAGTAACTGAGATTTACTCGAAAACCAGCATCAAGATGAAGAAAGCGGCACTTGATAAGATGAAATCTGGAAAGGATGTCATCCCTGAAAAGCCTCTAAAGGACTGGACAGAAGACAAGTCTCTTTTGGACTGGCTTAATGGTCTGAAGCATTAATTATGGAAAGTTGTTCTGGCGGATACCTCTGTATATATGCAGAACCGTCAGTGCAACTTGTCATAAGGTTTTTCTTTCCATAATACTGCATAGTGGTGTCTATTTGTGAATGTCCTAATATTTTTTGAACCTGTTCTATTGGCATTCCTTTATCAATTGCTCTTGTTGCCATTGTTCTTCT
>JAEDMI010000258.1 GCA_016303085.1 Acetatifactor sp. | reverse complement strand
CGACGACATGGTACCCGTTGTGGTACAGGATTATCGTACTCTGGAGGTTTTGATGGTGGCTTACATGAACGAAGAAGCTTACAATCAGACCATTGCTTCCGGAAAGATGACTTATTTCAGCAGAAGCCGAAATGAGCTTTGGCTGAAGGGAGAGACCAGCGGGCATTTTCAATATGTGAAGAGTCTTACCGCTGACTGCGACTTGGATACCATTCTGGCAAAAGTTTCCAAGGTGGGTGTTGCCTGTCACACTGGAGCAAGAAGCTGTTTCTTCAATGAGATTACGAAAAAGGATTATGAGGAAGCCGACAATCCTCTTCAGGTTTTCCAGGATGTCATGGATGTAATCAAAGACAGAAAGATTCATCCGAAGGAAGGTTCGTATACAAACTATCTGTTTGACAAGGGAATTGACAAAATTCTGAAGAAGCTGGGAGAAGAGGCTACAGAGATTGTTATTGCCGCAAAGAATCCCAACACTAACGAGGTAAAATACGAAATCAGCGATTTCCTATATCACATGATGGTGCTCATGGCGGAAAAGGATGTTAGTTGGGAGGAAATAACCACAGAACTTGCAAACCGTTAACCTATGTCTTTTATACCGCTTTGGTTTAATTGTCTGTTGAACAGATTTACGCAAGAGCAGATGAAAAATGTTCCGCAAGGCGCAAAAAAAGAACACTTTCAGGTATTATTCCTGAAAGTGTTTTTTTCATGGGGATTTTTCACAGCCTCTTTTTTAGGCATGACTCTATATAACACTTTACCAAATTATGAAAGAAAAGTCTAGTATTATTTTTCTTTTTTTGTATACTTGTAAGTACAGCTGAAGCAGTACAAAGCCGGCACACTGTGACCAAATTTGGAATATCCTGAAAACATGATTCAATTGGAGGTGTACATGAAGCATACAGACAGAGAATCGGAAGAGCAGTACCTGAAAGAAACGTTAAAGGTAATCGAGGACAATCTGGCAAATTACAGCTGCGAAGTAACCCGCATGCAGGCAGAAATCAATGAGATGCTGGAGCATTATCACGACAATGACGTAGAACTCTGGACAATTCTGAACAACACAATCACCCTGAACGACCATATGAAACGGAATCTTTTGCGAAATGAGCGTGCAAAGCAAAAACCTTACTTCGGCAGAATTATTTTTCATGACGAAACTCTTGACAAGGAGGAATCCCTTTACATCGGAAAGGGTGGTATATCTAAGGATAACACTAACTGGATGGTGGTGGACTGGCGCGCTCCCGTGGCAAATGCCTACTATGAAAATGGTCTTGGTAAATGCAGCTATGAAGCTCCGGGTGGTAAGGTGCTGCCCATCGATTTACAATTAAAACGCACCTTTGAAATAGAGGAGGGAAAACTCCTGGACTATTTCGACACTGAGGTAATTGCCAATGATGACCTGCTGATGAAATATCTTTCCAGGAACAAGGAAGCTGTCTTAGGAGAAATCGTTGCCACCATACAGAAGGAACAGAACGAAATCATACGCAAATCTCCTTATCATAACGTTATTGTACAGGGAGTGGCCGGCTCCGGCAAAACCACGGTTGCCATGCACCGCATTTCATTTATTCTCTACAATTATCAGGAGCGGTTCCGACCGGAAGACTTTTACATTGTAGGCAGCAACCGAATCCTGCTGAATTACATCACAGGAGTCCTTCCCGATTTGGATGTATACGGTGTCAGACAGATGACTATGGAACAGCTTTTTATCCGTCTTCTGTATGAGGATTGGGACGATAAAAAGTATAGTGTCCGTTCTGTCTCAGGCGTAAAAAATGTAATAAAAGGAACAGAACAATGGTATCTTGATTTGGAGGCCTTCATCCGTAAACTGGAGTGGGATATCATTCGGCGTGAATCAGTCCTTCTGAATCCCAGACAGTTTGTGGAAGGACTGCAAAACGGAAAAAACGGAGTTTATGACAGAAGAGAAGAAGACAGGAAAGCCGGAATACAGCCGAATCTGATTCAGCTTGTGGACGGAGCAGCAGTGGAGCGCTATATCACACAAAATCCATCCGTATCTGTACAGAGCAAGATAAATATGTTGAACGAGCGTCTTCTCGTAAAGGTAAAGGATGAATTTCTCGGTAAGGGCGTAAAGTATACGGAGGAGGAACGAAAAGCCATTGTGAAGGCTTACAGGGGGTACTACGGCGGAACACAGTGGAAGAAACCGATTTATGAGCTTTATACAGATTTCCTGATGTCTCAGAAAAACAAAGGGATCGACGTGGATGTACCCACGGATTCCTTCGATGTGTATGATTTGGCAGCACTTGCCCTTCTTTATAAGCTGGTGAAGGAGACCGAGGTGATAAGCGAGGCCCACCATATTGTCATAGACGAAGCCCAGGATTTCGGCATGATGGCATATCGCGTTTTATATACCTGTATCAAGGACTGTACCTATACTGTCATGGGGGATGTATCCCAAAATATCCATTTCGGTTACGGTTTGGGCGATTGGGAAGCCTTAAGAAGGCTATTGCTTTCTGACCCTATGGATTCCTTTGGACTGCTGCGGAAGAGCTATCGGAATACGGTGGAAATTTCTGACTTTGCCACAAATATTTTAAAACATGGCAGTTTTTCCATTTACCCTGTGGAACCCATTATCCGCCATGGAAAGAAAGTTGAAGTAGAAGAACAAAAGGGTATTTCCGATACCGCATTTGCCAAGCGGGCAGCGGAAATTCTGAGCAACTGGCAAAAGGATGGTTATGATACCATAGCGGTTGTATGTAGAGATAAAGAGGCTGCACAGGCAACAGCAAAGTTGTTGTCACAACACATAAATATCCTGGACAGCGATTTGGAAAAGGTCAATTTCGGAAGCGGTATTCTTGTCCTTCCTGTGGAGTATACAAAAGGATTGGAATTTGATGCAGTGCTTATCTGGAATCCCACAAGGGAAGATTATCCCTCCGACGATGGCGATGCAAAACTTCTCTATGTAGCCGCCACCCGTGCTCTACATGAACTCCATGTACTTTACCGTGACAGTCTCACCGGGCTTATTGCAGACCCCGTGCCGGAGAAGAAATTTAATGCGGAAAAGGCACAGAAAGATTTGCATACAGTTCATGCATCCGATACAGTCTCACCTGTCAGAAGTAACGCTCCAAACAATTCTTCGGAGACAAAAGTCAAACCAAGGGTAAAAGTGACGCCCCGTGTAATCATTGCAACAAATCCGGCTGTTGCGGAAGCACAACCATTGCAAACGCCCAAAAAGGAGACGACCCTTGAAAAGGCTCCACAGGCACTTCCCACAGGCTGTCAGTTTGGTGATATGCCGGTCACGGAAAAACTCCGTCCTGCAGGACATGCCAAAATCAATCTTTCAGTTCGTTGGGTGTCAAAACAGACCGACGGTCTTTATCTGCAAAGTCAATATGGTACTCTGCGCATCAGTTCGGTCAGCGGCAATATCATCCGGATGACTTTTGCGAAGGGAACAAAACTGACTGACGGCATACATCCGTTGATTTCTGCCTGCAGGGTTGAAAAGAGCTGGAAATACCGTGACGCCGGGAAAATAATAGAGTTTACTACAGGGGAAGTAA
>JAEDMI010000017.1 GCA_016303085.1 Acetatifactor sp. | reverse complement strand
AATCCACCTGCGGATAATCCTTACAGGTACTCTTTCCCGTAACGGAATAAAAGATTACCTTACATCCAAAGGCTGTGGCAATCTTTGCCACCCGTCTGCCGATGTTGCCCATACCGACGATACCCCAGGTTTTTCCCTCAAGCTCCAAAAAAGGAATGTCAAAGTTGGAGAAGCGGTCCTGTGCACTGTATTCGCCGGACTTGACATAGTTGTCATAATGAGGTAGCTTCTCACTCAGGGCAAGTGCCATGGCAAAGGTATGCTGTGCTACCATTGCCGTACAGTAATCCACCACGTTTGTCACCTTGATGCCCCTTGATTTGCAGTATTCCAAATCGCAGTTGTCAAAACCGGTGGCAAACTCGCAAATCAGTTTTACGTTCGGTGCATCCTTTAGGGTTTCCTTATTCAGAGGAGACTTATTCGCGATGACAATATCCGCATCCTTCACCCGCTCCTTCACTTCCTCAACAGTGACGGTATTACCGTAAGCCGTAACTTCTCCGAAATCACCGATACAGTCCACGGACACATCGGTGCCCACGCTGTTTCTCTCCAAAATGACGATTTTCACTCTAATTTCCTCTTTCTTACATATAAATTGTTAATTCTTATGAATTGTAATCATTGTAAGCACTGCTTCCTTTTTTGTCAATTGCCCACCCATGCCCTGACAGCTGATATATAGCAATTCCGTCTAATTCCCGAAATATGCGGGCGTTTACAAAAACAGCCTGTGGACACTACTTCCACAGACTGTCATATACACATCCGCCCTTCGGCGGCGCACCGTTTTTAATTCAATCTTGCCAGCAGAGCTTCCCTCTGGGCCTCATAGCCGGGCTTTCCAAGCAGTGCGAACATGTTCTTCTTATAGCTTTCAACGCCGGGCTGGTTGAAGGGATTTACACCAAGCAAATATCCGCTGACACCACATGCAAACTCAAAGAAGTAGAACAGCTCGCCGAGGTAAAACTCGTTTACTTCAGGAACATTCACCATGAAGTTAGGCACCTGTCCGTCAGTGTGAGCAAGAATGGTTCCGTTCATCGCGCTCTTGTTGACAAAGTCGACGCTCTTGCCAGCCAGATAGTTCAGACCGTCAAGGTCCACAGGCTCCTCACCGATAATCAGCTCTTCTCTGGAGGTCTCTACATTGATGACAGTCTCAAACATAATTCTGGAACCGTCCTGAATAAACTGACCCATGGAGTGCAAATCGGTTGTAAGGTCAACGCTTGCAGGGAACAGTCCCTTCTGGTCTTTACCCTCGCTCTCGCCGAAAAGCTGCTTCCACCACTCGCTGACATAGTGGACGGCGGGCTCATAGTTCGCCAGAATCTCTACGCTCTTACCTTTGCGAAGCAGAATATTTCTCAGCGCCGCATACTGTAGGGCATCATTGCTTTCAAAATCGTTCTCCAGCGCGCGCTTGCGTCCGCTTGCGGCACCCTCCATCAGCTTATCGATATCTGCACCGCTGACAGCGATGGGAAGAAGACCCACAGCGGTCAGTACGGAGAAACGTCCTCCCACGTCATCGGGAACTACGAAGGTTTCGTATCCTTCTTCGTCAGCCAGATTCTTCAGACTTCCCTTTGCCTTGTCGGTGGTAGCATAAATTCTCTTTGCAGCGCCCTCCTTGCCATATTTTTTCTCAAGAATTTCCTTGAAAACACGGAAAGCGATGGCAGGTTCTGTTGTGGTACCGGACTTGGAAATCATGTTGATGGAGAAATCTCTGTCTCCCACAACATCCATCAGATGCTTTAAATAGGTAGAGCTGATGGAGTTACCGCAGAAATAAATTTCGGGAGTCTTTCTCTTATCTTTGCCAAGCACATTATAAAAGCTGTGTCCCAAAAACTCGATGGCAGCTCTTGCACCCAGATAGGAGCCTCCGATACCGATTACCAACAGTACCTCGGAATCGCTCTGAATCTTCTTTGCTGCTGCTTTGATTCTGGAAAACTCTTCCTTGTCATAATCAACGGGAAGGTCAATCCATCCCAGAAAATCATTGCCGGCGCCGGTTCTGGAAACCAGTACTTCCTTTGCATCAAGCGCCAGCTTTTTCATATAGCCGATTTCTTCCTGAGATATAAAGGAACCGGTCTTGGAATAATCAAATGTAACCTGTTTGCTCATAATTTTGCTCCTTGCTTCTGCGTCCCTGTTTGCGACACCGCGCACCGCAGAAATGCCTGTTCGGCGTCTGAACTAAGTGTAGCAAAGTTATATGGCAAATTCAAGATAAATTTTTAACAATAAATCAGCCCGTTAAAAAATCCTTCAGCAGTGCCTCCAGTTCCTCCGCCGTGACTGCCGACGTGTTTACCGGTGTATTGTCCCTGCCTTCCCGGTCGGAATCATCCGTGCCACTCAACCGGTTTCCGATAGGCATCAGTTCCACGGTTCTTTTCTCAATTCTGTCTGCACGCTTTCGGCTGTTTGCCCGCATTCCCATTTCAGCAATGCTTTCATATCCGCCGTTTCCGTACAGGCGCTCAATATCCTGCCTTGTCACCTGAATGCGCGGAGAAAGATGGTTCTCCAGATAATCCACCAGATTGACGCGAAGCACCCGCTTTTTACCCCTGATATCTACAATTGTGGAAACGGAAAAATACAGATACAGACCCAAAAAGCTGACAATATAAAAGGGTAGAATGGCACCCAGTGTATGGCCGTCCATAATACTTCTGCACACACCGATTCCCGAAAATACCACGGACAACAGCATCAACTGGCCCGAGAGATGATACAGCATCTCAAAAGAAAATATACCCAGTGAAAGACGGTTGATAAACTTGTCCACAAAAATGGGAATATTTGAAATACCATTGTTCATCTCGTAACAATTTGCAAACTTGTTTTTGCACTGTTTCAGCAGCCTATTATCCGTAGCAGCCATATTGTCCGCTTCCTTTATCATTTGATTGTAAAGTATCCCCAAAAAAACCCTGACAAAAATACTCAGTACCAGACAGGCAAACATACATCCCGTTATTATCTTGTGCTCCGCAAAAACACTCATTTTCCTACACCTCTTTCCACTGCCTCGAAGCTTCGCTGCTCGCGCTGCCTCGAAGCTTCCCTTCTCGGTGTCGCGGCGCTCCTCAAATGGTGCCGTGTGCAAGCGTCCGCACCATTTTCCTCGCTGCTCGCGCAAAATATAAGCCGAAAACGTCCGGCTGACGAATTCGGCTTTTGTATATTACCATTATAAGATAAAAATGCACGCTTTTACAGAGAATTCCATCGCATTTTTACTACTCTCCGCGACAGAATAAGACATACCGTTACGCTCCCAGCGTAGCCTCCATCATATCCTTTACCAGCTTTCTGACATCCTCCTCCGAAGCTCTTCCCTTCACAAGAGGGTCATTCAAAAAGGCTTCCACAACAAGCTCTGTATCCTTGTTGCCGCCCATCACAACCTTCATGATTCTCTCATGATTGATGACATGGGGCATAATCAGCTGTCTTACCGGCTC
Source organism: Acetatifactor sp. (assembly GCA_016303085.1). GTDB lineage: Bacteria > Bacillota > Clostridia > Lachnospirales > Lachnospiraceae > Acetatifactor. The sequence continues at coordinate 16,376 of JAEDMI010000017.1, read as the reverse complement.
CGGAATACTTCCCGCCAGAACCGGACGGATGGCATCTCTCTCAAACACGGCGTTGGTCTCCACCACAGCACTCTCGGGAAGATTTGCAATCTGCCTTCCCGTGTTAGGGATATTCACGTTGCTGACTACCCTCTCCAATCCGCACAATGCCTTAATCAGGAGAATTCCTTCCTCTCCGGTAGGCTTCAGCTCTATCTCTTCCTCGCCTGCAGCCAGACGCTTGGAGCGCTCCAGACGTTTCTTCAGGTCATCCTTTCTCCAGGCTACGGTAGTCAGGCCGAATTTCCAGTTCTTTACGGTCTCGGGGTCCTTCAGATATTCCCCTCCGGGCATAAATTCCGCCAGATGTCTGTCTCCCGCCGCTGCAATCAGCCCGTATCTTCTGAACAAATCCATCTTTACCCTGTGAGCGCAGTTAAAGGTTGAATTCATCCAGTTGTTGTCATTTTCCTCAAATCCCTCTTCAAAGTGATTTTCGATATAGTGCCGATACACCGGGAACAGGTCGATTCCTTTGTAGCTTGCATAGTCAAACCAGGTAAAGTGGTTGATTCCCAGCACATTTACATGAATGTCATGACGCTCAATTTTCTCGATTCCCAGTTCTCTTGCTGCAATTCCCGCCAAGACTTTCTGGGTGCCGAAAACCTCGTGACAGCAGCCGAATGCTTTTATCTGAGGAAATACCTCATACAGTGTCTTTACGCAGAGAGACATGGGGTTGGTGTAATTGATAACCCAGGCATCGGGGCAGTATTTCCTGATTGCCTCCGCAAATTCAACGAACATAGGCAAAGTGCGCAGCGCCCGCATCATGCCTCCGGGACCCGCAGTATCTCCCACGGACTGATAAATTCCCAGCCGCTCCGGCATATGTACATCCGTTTCCATCTCATCAAAAGTTTTGGGCAAAATGGAAATCACCACAAAGTCAACCCCTGTCAGGGCCTCCTCCAGACTGTCCTTTACGCAGTAATCCCATTTTCCCGGGGCATCCTCTCTGTCCCTTAAGCGGTTGCCGATAATTTCATTTGCCCGAGCCGCTTCCCTGTCGATATCATATAGCCGGATTGTTCCCGAAATCGCCTTCTCCATGGCAAGGTCTGTCATAAAAGTCCAGGCCCAGCCTCTGGAACCGCCTCCGATATATGCAATCTGAATATCCTCTGCATGGTCATTACAATATTTCATAATTCGTCCTTTCCGTATGGCTTTACCTCCAGTATCTGCCCCGAAAGGTCCGTAATTACCTTTCGGTTCGACTCCGCCACAAATTTTTTTCTTCCATTAATGTATGCAGTAATTTTTTCCCCTGTATTTTCGATGCGAAACAGCTTCTCACCCCACCGCTGCTCGTAAACACATTCACTGCCCGAGACTCCGCCCCAGTAAAGCTTCTCACCCTCCATGTGCACACCGTACATTCTTGAGATATATTCCAATACACTCAGCATGGCGGGACCGTAGGCATCCTGTTCTCCCTCCAGCGACACCGTAGACGGAATTCCGGTAAAGGGGTCATACTGTTGAACAAATACGCACTTTTCTCCGATTGCCTCAAAAAGCTTCTGCCCCAAAACGGGAATCAGCCCGTCATAGCCGTAATTCTCCAGTGCACGGATAGCCCGCTGATAGGTCAATGCTTCCGCCTGCCCGCTCCAGTTGTTGGTTGTCACATTGCGGAACATGGGATCATTCGCCGCCACGGAAGGCAGGGGCATTTTCGTCCAGAATTCCTCCGGGTTCAGAAGGTGTTCCTCCACGAAACGCTTTGCCATATAGGGTGTAATGCTGTTCCAGTACATGGCACGAAGCGTATTGTGCATCAATACAGGCATGACCCTATGATACTTATCCCTGTCCAGACAGGCTCCTCTCTCCTCATTCCAAAGATAAGAGCCGATTTTCTCCTGTACCTGTGCCGCCTTGCTATTCCAATCTGCCGCCCACTCCTCTTTTCCCATGATACGGCTGATTTTCGCCAGGGTTTCCCGGGCAGAGTAGGAATAGCTCATCACATCGATGGAGGCCATGGGTACAACCTGACAATCCTCCGGTGGTGCCTCTTCCGTCCAGGCATCCGGTGCATCTCCATACCTTTCGGCATGGTCTTCCCCGGTATCATACTTACACCAGGTTTCCAGACAGCCGTCTCCGTCGGAATCCCTGACCCTCCAGAGATAGGAATCGAACCGCTCCAACGTGCTGTAAAGCAGCTCCAGATAATCTCTGTCCCGACCCATAAGATAATACATGTTCAGAGCCGGTGCGGGAAAACAAAACCCCTGAAACTTATTGAACTGAGGCGTCAAAACTCCGTCAATCATGGCAATGCTCCCGGGAAGGCGCCCGTCCTCCCTGATATTTTCCATGAAAAGCAGCTGATTGTTCAGTCCCGCAGTCATATCACGCTTGGCATACATCTCGCCGCCCATGGGCTGCGTCTCCAACCATATTTTCTCATATCCGCCGCCTTCAATCAATACCTTTCTGCCTCCAAAGTCTTTCAGATTTTCAAGACATTTTGTCTCCGCGGATTCCACCAGCTTTTGCAGCAGGGAGTTGTCAGTTTGAAATTTTGCCCTTACATTTGTAATCATACCCAGTCTCCCATACCACCTGAATCAGTATCCATAACCCAGCAAAAAAAGGATACCCGAAAGTAATTTTATCTACCATATACATTTATCTTCCATGTACACAGAAATAGTCAAAATCCGCCTCATATGACATTCCTGTCATATCATGGACATAAAGCCCAAAATAAGCACCTGTAAAGCCTCTGCAATGCTCGTCCGTCAGGATTTCCGTGGTGTATATACCACCCGCCTGCTGCCAGTTCTCCCCCTCCGTGCTGAAGAGGAACTTCGCCCGGATTCCGTCCTCCGACACACTGACCCGTAATCTGATTTCGCTCTCCCGGGGAATGGGCAACGGTTCAATCTCATCTGTTATGACACCATTGTCGCTTTTCAGAAGACACAGAACGGTCTGCCCCTCATCGGTAGATGTCTTACCCAGCAGATAAAAATTGTAGGCATCATACATGTAAGCCAGACCTGCCATCTGCTCTGAATAGTCCGGAATAAAAGTCATGGCGGTCTCCGCCTCACAGGAGACTGCCTGCTGCCGCACACCCAGAAAAGAAACATGATGCAGGGAATTTAAAGATTCCTGTCCCCGCATGCGCAGATACCCCGGTCTTACCTTACAGTCTGCAAAGGTATTGTAATCCGCTCTGGGAGAGCTGTATCTGACATTCAGCACAGGATTGTCAAAATCATCATAGAAGCCCCTGTCCCCGTTTTCATACAACACCCCGGTTACTCCGAGGGGTGCTTCCGTTGTATTCTCCGCATATTTTCCGCCGCTCTTTAATCTCAGCCAGCCATCCTCATCCCACACCATTTTCTGAATGGCGGTTTCCCGCCCGAGAGTACACCATTCCTGACCGTTCAGGGGTCTGGAGCAAAGGTGGACCATGTACCATTCCCCCATTGACGTATCCACAAAATCGGCATGACCACATTTCTGCAATGCATTCATGTTTCCTTTGTCCGATGTAAGAATCGGATTATCCGGTGCCGTCTCAAAAGGCCCCCAGACGCTCTCTGCCCTCGCCATGGTGACACAATGGTCGTAGCCGGTGCCTCCCTCCGCCACAATGAGATAATACCAATTTCCGATGTGGTATATATGCGGGCCTTCCGTGCACCCCAACCCGGAACCGGCATATACCTTTTTCTGCGGGCCAACCGGGCGAAATTCCCGATCAAGCTCCTGAACCAATACCCCTCTGAAACCACTTAAGTTATTCACTAAATATTTTCTGCCGTCCATATCATGAAACAGAGAGGGGTCATTTCCCCTGCTGTTTAAGTATACGGGTTCCGACCACTCCCCAAGGATGTCCTTGGTCCAAACGAGATAATTATGTGTATTGTAATATCTGCCTTTCTTGGTCTTAACATCTGTATAAACAAGGAAAAATTTCTCGCCGTCATAGCTCAGACAAGGTGCCCACACACCCCCTGACGCCGGGTCTCCTACCAGATTCAGCTGACTCTGCCTGCGCAAAGGGGAGGGTAGCTGCTCCCAGTGCTGCAAGTCCCCGGAATGGAACAAACGCACACCGGGCCACCATTCAAAGGTAGAGGTTGCAATGTAATAGTCTTCCCCCACTCTGATGATGCTGGGGTCGGGGCAGAAGCCCCTGAGTATGGGATTTTGAATCATATTGTTTTCCTTTCTCCCGACACTGCTCTCAGCCCTTTAATCCGCTGGTACCGATTCCTTCCACCAGATACCTGTTAAAGAACAGGAAAATCAAGAATACAGGAAGCAGCGACAATGTAGACATGGCAAACATGGCGCCATAGTCTGTGGTGGATGCTGTATCCGCAAACATCTTGATTGCCAGAGAGGCGGTATAGCTTTTCGGCTTGCTCAGATAGAGCAAAGGCCCCATATAATCGTCCCACTTCCAGTAAAACTGAATGATTACCGTGGTCACGATGGACGGCTTCAATAAGGGCAGTATAATGTGAAAATAAATTCCGTATTTACTGCATCCGTCAATGGTGGCTGCCTCGTCCAGTTCCTTTGGTATTCCCGCCATAAACTGCATCATCTGATAAATGAAGAATGCCTGCCCGCAAAAATAAGGCAATATCAGGGGAACATAAGTGTTTGCCAATCCCAGATTATACCAGATGAGGAAGGAGGGAATCATGATAACCTGTCCCGGCAGCATCATGGTAGCCAGCATGCAGGTAAACCATAACTTTCTTCCCTTAAAATGCACTCTTGACAAGGCATAGGCTACCAGAGAGGAACTGATTACCGTTCCGAAGGTTGCCAACGATGTAATCCAGAAGGAATTGCCGAAAAAAGTGCCAAAGGAAATTCCCGAGAAGCCTTTCCACCCGGTTACATAATTGCTCAGCTTCAGGTTCTCCGGTATCAGCTTCAGTGTGCCGCGAAGTATCTCCGCATTGTCCTTAAAGGAGCCGCTTATCATCCAGAGCACGGGGTATATCATGATTATACCAAATATCACTACGAACAGGTGATAAAATATTTTCTGAATTTTATGTTTTACACTCACACTGTCACCTCCTAATCACCGGACTCACTGAATACCCACAGCTTGGATGATTTAAAGATAATCAGAGTAATTGCACTCATGACTATCAGCATAAACCAGCTCATGGCACAGGCATAGCCCATGTTGTTGTATTTAAAAGCCTGATTATATACATACAGTGCATACATCATAGTGGAATTGTTGGGACCCCCACCCGTAATGATAAAGGCTTGGGTAAATACCATGAATGCCGATATGGTCTGCATAATCAGGTTATACAAAATAATGGGGGACAGACAAGGCATTGTAATTCTGAAAAATCGCTGAAATCCATTGGCTCCGTCAATCTCCGCCGCCTCATAATAGGAAGTCGGAATCTCTTTTAGCCCGGCAGCAAATATAATCATGGAAGATCCAAACTGCCATACACTCATGAGAATCAACGGATAAAGAGCCAGCTTCTGGTCACCGAACCAGTTGATGGTATCCAACCCCGCTTCCGCAAGAATCGAATTGAACAATCCTTTTCTGGCAAACAGCTGCTTCCACACCAACGCAACAGCCACGCTGCCTCCCACCAGAGAGGGCACATAATAAAGTGAGCGGTAAACCGTCACCAGACGGCTTTTTCTGGTAAGCAAAAATGCCACAAAGAGTGCAAATGCCAGCTTTAGAGGAACCGAAATAAAAACATATTTTAACGTTATCCCGAGGGATTTTACGAAAATTTCATCCTGAAAGAGATGCAGAAAATTCTTTGCACCTACCCATGTGATTGTCTTTGCACCCATGGAATAATCCGTGAATGCGTAATAGAACGAAGTCAAAATAGGGATCAGAGAAAAACAGACAAATCCAAAAATAAAAGGCGCCGCAAAAACGTAGCCTACCGTATTGTCATTATTAACAAAATTTTTCCACTTCGATATCTTTATCGCTTCCGCTGTATTCTTCAAGCCAAGTCCTCCCTTCTCACCGCCGGGGAACACACCGGAAAGCCTTCGACTTTCCGATGTGACTCTTACTGACAATTCTTCCGTCCCCCAACAGTTGCGCATTACTTAAAAATTGCCTCAGCGTCCGCATAGGTCTTTTCCGCTGCTTCCTTTGCGGTAATTTCGCCGGCTACAACCTGTTGAATGTAATTTCTGTACTGGTCCACCACCTGGTCCTGACCATCCGGACTCAGCACATTAATCTTTTCAGGCACCTCAAAGGTACCTACCAGATCTACAAAGTCATACATGATTTTCTGCCCGTCCGTCAAATCAGCTTTCAGAGCCTCACGCACCTGATTGTTGACGGGGATTCCTCTCTCGCCTCTCAGCACATTGTTGCACTCAACGCTGTTCTGGAACCAGCTGATAAAGGCAGCAGCAGCCTCCTTATGCTGGCTGTCTTGAGATACACAGAGCATCTGGGAAGACTGAATTGCCGCACCGGAGGGGCCGTCAGCCGTCACACGGGGCAGAGGAGCCAGCCCTAAAGTACGTCCTTCTGCTGCGCAGATATCGTAAATGGTGGGGAACTGATTCACTGCTACCCAGGTCATACCGGCTTCTCCGGTTACCAGAAAATCATTCTCTATATTACTGATTTCCATCTCAGCACCTGCATCGGGAGAAGCTCCCGCATTAATTAAGTCAGCTCTCATCTGAATATAGCCCTCCAGCATGGAAGGGTCTTCAAAGCCCATGCCTGTCAGGTCCAGATTAAAGAAGGCATACTCTCCCACCTTGCCCTGCTGTCCGATATAGGTGGAACAGCCTGCAATAAACTCAGAAGAAGTAAAGCCGGAGGAGCCGTAATGTCCGGTGTTCTCCTTAATCTTCATAGCTGCATCCGCATAGTCATCCCAAGTCCAGTTCTCGGTGGGAAGGGGAACCCCTGCTTCATTGAACATATCCACATCATAGGCAATACCATATGTATTCAGACCGTTGGACAAACCAATCTGGTTTCCGTCAGTGTCCTGTGTAATCTGAAGATAAGCCTCCGGAATTTCTGAAACGTCCACCACACCGGACTCAATGAACTCATTGAGGAAATAAATCTTGTCCATATACATGGGGAAGTTTCCGCCCAGCTGGAAAATATCCCATACCTGATCGGAAGCCACCAGGGTTTTCAGCTTTGTAAAGTAATCATCAAACGAATAAAACTCATACTCTATGTTTATATTCGGATGCTCCTCCTCATACATCTCGATAACCTGAGTTGTAATATCATGACGTGTCTGGGAACCCCACCATGCCATTCTCAGCGTAATCTGTTCTTCTTCCCCTTGAGCGGCACCCTGTCCTGCCTGCTCTTCAACACCGCTCTGTCCTGCTTCCTCCGACGTACCTCCGCACGCTGCCAGACCCAGAACCATAACCGCTGACATAAGAACTGCAAATAACTTTTTCTTCATACCCTTCTCTCCTTAATTTGTTTCAGTTATACTGTTGTTTTTTCTGACGCGTCATGGTGTTTATTTTAGTCTTGCAGTCGGCACAATAATACAAAATTAATATGCGTTTTTTAAAATTAATACAGATTATTTATCCTTTTCTAAAATTTTGCCCTATTATCTACTTGTTACTTTGAAATCTAAATGTTATAATTCAACAAACCAGCAAACCCAACTTGCCTCCGAATTGTTTATTTTGCACACAGAGGCAATATATTACAAATAGGAAATGAGAGAGGCAGATATGTACACAGAGGAAAATAATGACGGTATCTATATTGAGCGCCAGATTCGCGTTCCCAGCTTCTCTATGACCTATGAACACTTTCACCGATATTACGAATTTTTCTACCTGAAAACGGGAAGCTGTATCTATTCCGTAAACAACAGCCTGTATCATCTCACTGCCGGTGATGTATTTGTGGTGGCTCCGGGAGATTCCCACTGTACCCGATACGAAGGCCTTGTTCCGTGTGAGCGCACTGTTGTTTACTGTATGCCGGAGGTAGTACCTCCCTTTTTCTGGGAACAGCATCCCGACATCGGTGACAAGCTCTCCCGTTCCGGGAAAGTCATTCTCGTCAAGAAGGGACAGCTGCAAATGGAAGCTCTATTGGATAAAATGCTGGAGGAAAACAATATTCCGGACCGGTACTCCCACGAATTTCTTCAGCTTCAGATGATGACTCTTTTACTGAATATTCAGCGAAACGGTATCTTTGTCTATGAAAAAATAGAACATGACAATGGCATCAGCAGTGATATCGAGGCTGCCCTCCGCTATATCGCCGAAAACTTTGCCCTTCCCATCACTCTTAATGAGGTTGCAGAAGAGATAAACCTGACTCCCACCTATCTCTCCAGAAAGTTTAAAAAAGTTACCGGCACCACCTTCAAAGAATATGTCAACTATATCCGTATCAGACAGGCCAGCCAGATGTTGCTTACTACCGACGATTCCATTACGAAGATTGCTTTGAACTGCGGTTTTAACAGCAGCAATTACTTCAAAGACTGCTTCCGGCGGATTAACGGAATTTCCCCCAGAACTTTCCGAAAACAGTCCAAAAATCACTCCTTTGAGTATGAATCGGAATAACAATAAATAAGCGCACATATGTGCGCGGAAATGAGGAAGGTACAACCTTGACAACTACAATCTGTTCGGCAGCAAACCGGTCAGCCCTGTACGGATAACCACACCTGCCTACGAAAACTGCGAATACACAGGAGGTCCCTCACTGTATTTCATTTATGCAAAGGACTGTGAATTGCTCTGATCCCTCATTACATCCCTTGCGAACCACTGTAAAATCTGCTAAAATGTACGCATAATATAAAAGGAGATGGTTTTCATGAAATATAAAACACAGGGAACCTGCTCGCAGGAAATCGATATCGAATTGAAGGACGGTGTTATCGAATCCGTGCAGTTTGTCGGCGGTTGCAACGGCAATCTGAAAGGTATTTGTGCACTGGTAAAGGGTATGAAGCCCGAGGATGCCATTGCAAAATTAAAAGGTATTAAGTGCGGTTTGAAACCTACTTCCTGTCCTGACCAGCTGGCAAGAGCTCTGGAGAGTATGATATGAAAAAAATAGTGTTGACAGGCGGGGGAACCGCGGGACACGTTACCCCTAATATTGCCCTGCTTCCTGCTTTGAAAGAGGCCGGCTATGAAATCACATACATGGGCTCCTATGACGGAATCGAGAAGAAACTGATTGCAGACTTTGACATTCCCTATGTAGGAATCTCCACAGGAAAATTCCGCCGTTACCTCGATCCGAAAAATCTGACAGACCCTTTTCGCGTTATCAAGGGTTTTGCAGAAGCGAGAAAATTCTTAAAGCAGTATAACCCCGATGTAGTTTTTTCCAAGGGCGGATTTGTCGGCGTACCCGTAATTCGTGCTGCGGCTTCACTGGGAATACCCTGCGTCATTCATGAATCGGATATGACCCCGGGGCTTGCAAATAAGCTCTGTATTCCCGTTGCCAAAAAGATATGCTGTAACTTCCCGGAAACCCTTAAGCTTCTGCCGGAAGAGAAAGCAGTGCTCACCGGCACCCCCATACGGACAGAACTGTCTCAGGGCAACAAGCTGGCAGGCTTGGATATGTGCGGCTTTTCTGCCAATAAACCGGTTATTATGGTAATCGGCGGAAGTCTGGGCGCGGCAAATGTCAATAAGGCTGTCCGGGAAACCCTTCCTCTTCTGTTGGAGGATTTCCAGATAGTACACCTTTGCGGAAAGGGAAAAATAGACAATCTGTACTTAAGTACACCCGGTTATAAACAATTTGAATACATCAAAGCAGAATTGAAAGATTTGTTTGCCATGGCAGATATCGTTATCTCCCGGGCCGGTGCAAATGCAATCTGCGAGCTGCTGGCTCTTAAGAAACCGAATATTCTCATTCCGCTTCCTGCTGCAAGCAGCCGGGGCGACCAGCTTCTTAACGCCGCATCCTTTGAGTCTCAGGGTTTCTCCATCGTCATCAACGAGGATGACCTGACTCCTCAGCTTCTGGCAGATAAGGTACACGAGCTGTACTTCAACAGACAAAACTACCACGATACCATGAGCAAAAGCGGGCAGATGGACTCCGTAAAGACCATTATGGGGCTGTTAGACGAAGTTCAGCAGGCATAATCATATATACCCTTTTACATCTGCTCACTGTCGTATACGGCTCTTTCGCCGCCGATAAATTTCGGTCTGGTTCTGGCACAGACAACATGCCCGTCTCCGATTTCTTTCGTGCGGATTCTCACCGGAACCGCCACATCCTTCAGGTGCATGCCAATCAGCGTATCACCGATATCCATGCCCACATGTGCCTTGATGTGTTCCACCGCCACAGGCTGTTCAAAGGCTTTATAGGCAGCTGTGGCAAAGGAGCCGCCTGCCTTTGGCTGGGGAACCACATTTACCACATCGTAGCCATAGCGTTCCGCCGCTTCCTTTTCCAGAATAATAGCTCGGTTTAAATGTTCACAGCACTGTGCCGCAAGATAAATTCCGGCCTCTTGGGTTGCCTGATAGATGCCGCCAAACACTACCTCAGCCAAATCAGGACTGGAAAAAGTACCGATTCCCGCTCCGCCTACCTCGCTGGTAGAACAGCCCACAACCAAAATCTGATTTTCCTCCGGCTTTGCTATCTCTAAGAGTTCCTTAGCCGCTCTGTATGCCTCTTCACCGATAATTGTCATGTCCTCTGTCATTTATCTAACACCTCTCATTTGATTTGCAGACACATTTATAGTAGCACAATAAAACAAAAATAGGAATATAGTAAATAGAATCTGAATATATATGGGAGCCGCAATATGCAGCTACTTTCTTCTCTCCTGTTCGGAATATCCGCCAGTCTGGACGGAATGTTGGTGGGAATCAGTTTCGGCCTCCGCAGGGTACGGATTCGGATTTGGCAAAACTTGATTATCAGCATTATTACACTGTTGGGCACCTGTCTGTCCGCCCTGCTGGGAGGCTGCCTTCTGCCTCTGCTTCCCGATTTTTTATCAGGCTGTATCGGAAGTCTTATTCTGGTGCTTCTCGGAATGTACTATGTCGCAAAATGGATTCTCAAAATCCTGCAGAACCGCTGCATCAAAGGAAACAGCGGCGAACTTATCGAAGCCTCAAGACAACGCCTGCCCTGTTTGTCCGTGCGGGAAATTCTTTTTTTGAGCATGACTCTGTCCGTCAATAATGTGGGCATCGGATTAAGTGCCAGCATGGCAGGACTTAAACTGGCTCCTGCCGCCATCTCCACATTATGCTGTTCCGTTCTTTTTCTGTTCATCGGTAACCGTATGGGACAGAGCCATCTTCTCCGGTTTATCGGCGACGCAGCGGACCCCATCTCCGGTTTATTGCTGATTGGTCTTGGAATCCTACAGCTCGTACTCTGAATAAAACGATTCTTTCGGGAAAGATTAATCAAGAATAAAAACCTGAAAGAGAGATTACCATGTCACTGTCAAACAAATTGGAAGAAAATATACAATACCTGAGCAAAGCTCTTCCCATCGGAAGCAGCTTTGACCTGATTAACCGAGAGCTTCTTCTGGGTAAGACAAATGCCTATTTTCTGGGTGTAAACGGGTTCTGCAAGACTGATATTCTGCAACGGATTTTTTCCGATTTACAAAATCCTCTGTACACGGCGGATGAAACCGTTGAAGATCTTGAGCGTTATGTCCGTGCTAAAATCGGTTATGCTCAGGTAACATTTTCCGACTCCTGGGATACCATTATCCGCAATGTACTCAGCGGCCCTTCTGCCTTGTTTATTGACGGTTTTGCTCAGGCAATTCTCATCGATGTACGGACCTATCCCACCAGAGGGATTTCCGAGCCTGATTTGGAGCGGGTTACCAGAGGTTCCCGGGACGGCTTTGTGGAAACTCTGCTCTTTAATGCAAATCTGATTCGCCGCCGTGTTCGTTCTCCAAGGCTTTGTTTTTCCATGCACAGTGTCGGAACAGAAAGCAAAACCGATGTCTCAATAGCCTACCTGGAGGACAGTGTAAACAGAGAGTTGTTGGCAAAACTTTCTGAAACGATTGACAATCTGCAGGTTACTTCTCTGACAATGGGAGCAAAAAGTCTGGAGGAACTGCTCTTACCAAAGCACTGGTGGAATCCTCTGCCATCTATCCAAATTACAGAGCGTCCGGATGTGGCCTGCAGCTATCTGATGGAGGGACATATTCTGGTTTTGGTAGATAATTCCCCTGTAGTGCTGATCCTTCCCTGCACAATTTTTCAGTTTACCCAAAGCCCGGAAGATTACTACAACAGTCCCTCTGTGGGTACCTATTTCCGTCTCGTGCGCTTTCTTTGTATCCCGGTCAGCCTGCTTTTAATGCCTCTGTTTTTGCTGTTGACCGCATTTTTTCCGGACTTTTCTTCCCGCTGGGGACTGCTCTCCTCCGGTGAAATGGGGCAGGGAAGAATTATTTTTTATGTTCTCACAGTAGAGTTCATTTTAGATTTGTTTAAGTATTCTTCTTCCCTAAGCTCCGGAAAATTCTCCGGCTCTCTGTCCGTGGTAGGCGGTCTGATAATAGGTGACATTGCTGTCAGTTTGAACTGGCTTTCCGTGGAGGTACTCTTTTATGGTGCGGTAGCACTGCTGGCGTCACTGTCCATCTCCAGTATTGAACTCAGCGATGCGCTGAGGGTTTACCGCGTTTTTCTGATTGCCGTCACAAGTTTTTGGGGACTCCCGGGCTTTCTGATCGGTCTGGCTCTGGTTCTCCTGTCTGTTATAACAACACCCACCTTCGGCGGTTTCAGTTATTTCTGGCCTCTTTTTCCGTTTAACGGGAAAGCATTGGGCCGGCTGCTGTTCCGCAGTCCGACACCCAAGGCACAACCCACAAGAATATGGCATCGCGGCTCGGTTCGCAAGTAGAGGCAGTAGTTTATATCCCGGGCATCATTGCAATATGCCGGGTTTGATGATATAATATTTCTGATTTTTCAAGCATTTCAAGGTATAGCCGGAATCTCCTGTCCAGGTGGTTTCTGAAATGCCGGAACTGTAATACAAATAACGAAAGAGAGAACTGAGATGCTTTTTAACTCATTGGATTTTCTAATCTTCTTTCCCATAGTCGTCCTGATTTACCTGATTGTTCCAAGAAAACTTAAATATGTCTGGCTGTTAATCGCCAGCTATTATTTTTATATGTCCTGGAATGTGAAGTATGTAGGGCTGCTCCTGTTTTCCACAATCGTTACTTATTTCAGCGGAATCCTGATAGCAAAGGCACACGGAAACAGACAAAAAAAGCTGGTGGTGGCGGTCTCTTTTCTCGCCAACCTTTCGGTGTTGGGCTTTTTTAAATATTTTGACTTTTTCCTTCACAATCTCAATAAAGTACTGGCAGTAGCCCATGTACGTCTGATTGACAATCCCTTCAGCTTCCTTTTGCCGGTAGGCATTTCGTTCTATACGTTCCAGGCATTGAGTTACACCATGGACGTTTACAGGGGGAAGGTAGCTCCGGAGAAAAATCTGCTGAAATATGCCCTCTTTGTCAGCTTTTTTCCCCAGCTGGTAGCAGGACCCATCGAGAAGACAGAAAACCTACTGAGACAGATCAACGAATCCACCCGGAAAAAAATCGTTTCCTTTGACAAATTTGTAAGCGGCTTTGCGCTGATGCTTTGGGGCCTCTTTATGAAAATGATCATTGCGGACAGGATTTCCATTTTTGTAGACGGGGTCTTCCGGAATCTTTACATGGCAGGAACCGTTGAAACAACCCTTGCAGCAGCCGCGTTCGCCATTCAGATTTACGGGGACTTCGCCGGATATTCGTCTGTGGCAGTAGGTGCTGCAAGAATTATGGGCTTTGAGCTGACCGAGAACTTTAACGCGCCCTATTTTGCGGACAGCATCGGAGACTTCTGGCATCGCTGGCACATATCCCTGAGCACCTGGTTCAGGGATTACCTTTACATCCCTCTGGGCGGAAACAGAAAGGGGAAACTCAGAAAGTACTGTAACCTCTTGATTACATTTTCCATCAGCGGTCTCTGGCATGGAGCCGCTTGGACCTTCATCTTTTGGGGCGCAATCCATGGCCTGTATCAGGTAATAGGCGACTTGCTGAGGCCGGTCAGGAAAAAGGTTGCCGAACTTTTGAAGGTCAAAACGGACGCCTTCAGCCATAAGCTTGGGAAGATACTCACTACCTTTGTTCTGGTGGACTTTGCGTGGATTTTTTTCCGGGCGGAAAGCATGGAACAAATCCGATTCTTTTTCAACCGAATGTTTACCAGATTTAATCCATGGGTACTCTTTGACGAAAGTCTCTTCGCCTACGGAATCGACCGAAGGGAGTGGAGCATTCTGGTTCCCGCCCTGCTGATATTGTTTGTCGTGGATCTGCTTCGGTACAGGACGAACAGGAACTTTGGCGATCTGCTGGTGAGACAGAACTTGTGGTTTCAGTATGCAGTCATGTTTTTGTTGATTGCATCAATTCTGGTTTACGGAGAGTATGGGATTAACTTTGATTCCAATCAGTTTATTTATTTTCAGTTCTGACAGGGAAAGGACAGGTGCTTCATCTTGAGACAGATAATTGCAAGAGCCGCTGCCGTGTTGGGGTTCATCGTACTTACAGCGATATGTCTGCATAAAATATATGACGTCCTTAGATGGAAGGATACCACGGGAGGCTATCTTTCTTCCATAGATCAATTGTACCATACGGACGAGGGACTGATTGACCTTGTGTTTATGGGCAGCAGCCATTGCTACTACGGCATTTACCCGGAACTTCTCTGGGAGGAAAAAGGGATTGCCGGCTTTGACCTGGCTGTTTCCGCCCAAGATAAGGACAGCACCTATTATCAGTTAAAGGAACTTTTAAAGACCCAGCATCCCCGAGTGGTGGTAGTGGATATCTACGGAATCTGCCACGAAAAGCATCTGGTGGAAAGCAATGTATACAGGAATTACCTCTCCATGAAGTTCTCGCCAAATTCCATCTCACACATCCTTGCTTATGGGGAGCGGGAAAAGCAGAAAGATCTTTTGGCAAGATGGCCCATCGTCCATACGAGATACAGGGAACTGAAAGAATTTGACTTCGTACCATACGAGCCGAGCATCATCGGAAGAGGCTCTCTAATTACATGGAACACGTCCGCTGTGGAGGAAGCCAACGGCATAAACCTCTGCGAGACAGTCCAGCCGCTCAGCGAAAAGAACCGGGAATGGGTGCAGAACATGATTGCGCTCTCCAGAGAGGAGAATTTTGAATTAATCTTCTCCCTCATCCCATGGAAGCGGGAGGACGAAAAGCAGGCAATCATCAATGGCTTCAAGGAATATATCAGGGGTGAAGAGATTGCCTTTTTGGATTTTACGGAGCTGACGGATGAACTGGACATCTGCTCCGAAACAGACTGGACGGATCCGGAACATCTGAACGCCCGGGGCGCCCAAAAACTCACCCGCTATCTCGGAGAGTATCTCACAGCACAATATGAATTTCCCGATAGAAGAGGAGATGCGAAATACTGTCAGTGGGATGAGGCGCTGGAAAGATACCATCAGCTTGAGATGCTGGAACAGCTAAGCCATGTCACCGATTTGGAAGAATACCTCTCTATATTGACAGAAATCCCCGGGATAACCTGTATCCTGAGTCTGGAGGGCGCCTATGCAGATTCCTCCACCGGGATTTACACCTATGCTTCTGCGTTCCACATGGACTATCAGGATTACCTTCTCGGCGGCAAGTGGCTGTACCAAGACGGGCAGCTGACAAAGGTATGCGAAAACATTCCCGGAAGCGAATTTATCTGCGACTTGAATGAAATAGCCACCTTAAGGGTTCGCTTCGAGCAAAACTTTGCCGGTGATAACATTTTAATTAACGGGGCATCCTATGGAAATACTTGGGACGGACTTCAGATCATCGTCTACGACGACATAGAAAAAAAAGTAATCACTTTCAAGGAAATCCATTGAGTCTTTCAACTAATTCCAAATAAGTTAATAACCCCATCAAGCTGACGAGGCATTAAACTTGCAACACCGCAGAGTGCGGGGTATTAGACCCTCGCGGCAATGAGTCAAATACGTGTACAAGCGCCCGTGCCTGGCTCACTGCTCGCGGAAATAAAAAAAGAGCGATAGACGGGACTCGAACCCGCGATTTCCACCTTGGCAAGGTGGCGCTCTACCAACTGAGCCACTATCGCATAATATGTATGCTTACGCATACAGCAGGTATAAACCTGTTCATGAAGGTATGAAATTAATTGTTTCCTGACCTCAGCGCAATCTCTTCGGTCAA
>JAEDMI010000257.1 GCA_016303085.1 Acetatifactor sp. | reverse complement strand
CGCGCTGCAGCCACAGTTCAGCCGCGCCATTCATAAAAGCGTCTGCTTCGCATCCGGCGCCGCTTGCGCGGCTCATCTTTTATTTCATTTCGTGGCGCTCCGCTCATGCATGGGCTCATTCGCAAAAACATGCAAGCATGTTTTTTGCTCTTTTGCCATGCATGGCTGAACTGTTGCAAAAAACAGTGGTACAAAACCGGGAAATAGAGTAAAATATAGTGTGATGTTTCGAAATGGGGAGGAAAAACGCCATGAAATTGATAAACCTGCTGGAAAAACTGGAATTTGAGTGTATACAGGGCAGCACGGATGTAGAGGTAAGCGCGGTGGAAAATGACTCGCGCAGGGTAAAGCCGGGCAGCCTTTTTATCTGTATTGAAGGTGCAAATTTTGACGGGCATCAGTATGCCGCGGATGTGGCGGAAAAAGGGGCAAAGGTGCTGGTGGTATCAAAGCCTGTGGAGGATACCGTGGCGGGGAAAGACATCACGGTCATCAGGGTGGAAAATACCCGTTATGCCATGGCTTTTATCTCTGCGGCATGGTTCGGACATCCGGCGGAGAAACTGAAGGTCATCGGCATTACGGGAACCAAGGGAAAGACCACCACCACCTATCTGGTGAAGTCCATTCTGGAGAATGCCGGCATAAAATGCGGACTGGTGGGAACTATTGAAACGATTATCGGCGACACGGTGATTCCCGCGACAAACACCACCCCGGAATCTTATATTTTGCAGGAATCCTTTGCAAAGATGGTTGAGGCGGGACTGGAAGCAGTGGTTATGGAGGTGTCCTCTCAGGCGCTGATGCTGCACAGAACCCAGGGCTTTGTATTTGATTACGGAATTTTTACCAATCTGGAACCGGATCATATCGGTGCCAACGAGCATGCCAGCTTTGAGGACTATATGGCCTGTAAAGGACTCTTGTTCAGACAGTGCAGAGTCGGGATTGTAAACGGGGATGATGTGCATGTGGAGAAGGTTACGGAAGGACATACCTGTGAACTGGAAACTTACGGCATGGGAAAGGATAATATGCTTCGGGCGGAGAATCCGGAACTGGTACATGTACCCGGTAAGCTGGGAGTGGACTTTCATGTGGCAGGTTTGATGGATTTCGATGTGGAGGTGCCCACACCCGGGCGCTTCAGCGTCTATAATGCCCTCTGCGCCATCGCTGTCTGCCGCCATTTTAAGGTGAACAGCGATATGATATGCAGGGCACTTCTGGAGGCTAAGGTAAAGGGACGCATTGAGAAAGTACATGTTTCCGATAAATTTACCCTGATGATAGATTACGCCCACAATGCCATGGCCCTGGAGAGCCTGTTGTCCACACTGCGGGAGTACCAGCCCCACCGGCTGGTATGCCTCTTCGGCTGTGGAGGAAACCGCTCCAAGCTGCGCAGGTATGAGATGGGAGAGGTCAGTGGAAAACTGGCGGATCTTACTGTGATTACCTCCGATAATCCCCGCTTTGAGGAACCTCAGGATATTATAGAAGATATTAAGACAGGAATCGGAAAGACAACAGGTGCCTATGTGGAAATCTGCGACAGACGGGAAGCAATCGCCTATGTCATCTCTCACGCGGAAGAGGGAGATATCATCGTCCTGGCCGGAAAAGGACACGAGGATTATCAGGAAATTAAGGGAAAAAAATATCCTATGGATGAGAGAGTCATCATTCGGGAACTGCTGGAAGGCGGATTAAAACACATTTAAGGAGAAGAACAGTGCCGGAACTGTATGCGGATATCATTGTGGATATCTCTCATGAAAAACTGGATAAGCCCTTTCAGTATCGGGTGCCGGAGCGGCTTAGGGGTGTGTTGGAGACGGGAATGTGTGTCACGGTGCCCTTTGGAAACGGCAACAAGCCCCTGAAGGGCTATGTAATTGATATCGGAGACAGATGTAAGTTTGACCCTGCCAGGACAAAGGACATTCTGGAAATTGTAAGAAACGGCGTTGGTGTTGAGGACAGGATGATTGCCCTGGCCGGATGGATTCGGAAAAACTACGGTTCCACCATGATCCAGGCGCTTAAGACCGTGCTCCCGGCAAAGCAGTCAGTGAAGACATTGGAGCATCGCACACTGCAACGCGTAATGGGAAAGGAAGAAATCATTTCCCTGCTGGGGGAGAGTAAAAGAAAGAAGCAGGTTGCCAAGGAAAGACTGTTGCAGGAGCTTACTGAGCAGGAGAGTATACCTTATGAGTGGGTGACGGGAAAGCTGGGAGTATCCGCACAGACGGTGAAGAGTCTGGAGAAAGCGGGCGCCATCAGGGTAGTTAGTACCGAAAGTCTCCGAAACCCCGTCAGGTTCTCTAAGGACAGCGGGGAGATTACCGGGCAGCGCCATGTCCTCAGCGCCGAACAGCAATGCATTGTGGATGAGATAATGGGGGACTTTGATGCAGGACATCCCGACACTTACCTGGTTCACGGGATTACGGGAAGCGGCAAGACGGAAGTCTATATGCAGATTATCGGGGAAATGGTAAGCAGGGGCAGACAAGCAATTGTTCTGATACCGGAGATAGCCCTTACCTATCAGACTCTGTTGCGATTCTACAGAAGGTTTGGAGACAGGGTAAGCGTCATGAATTCTACTCTGTCCCCCGGGGAAAAATATGATCAGTGTCAGAGGGCAAAAAACGGTGAGATTGATGTGATTATCGGTCCCAGGTCGGCGCTGTTTACCCCCTTTCCAAATCTTGGAGTCATTGTGATGGACGAGGAGCATGAAAGCAGCTACAAGAGCGAGGCTTCTCCCAAATATCATGCCCGGGAGACAGCCATGGAGCTGGCGAGACTTTCCGGTGCCAGCCTGGTGCTGGGCTCTGCCACGCCTTCGCTGGAGGCTTATCATAGAGCGGAAACGGGCGAGTATAAGCTGTTTGTACTGAAGGAACGGTTGACGGGGGGACAGCTGCCCACCGTATATACCGTGGATTTAAGGCAGGAGCTGAAGGAGGGAAACCGCTCCATATTCAGCAGGAAGCTGCAGGAACTTCTGACGGACAGATTTGAGAAACAGGAACAGAGCATCCTCTTTTTAAACAGGCGTGGCTATGCCGGGTTTATATCCTGCAGAGCCTGCGGAAGAGTGATGAAATGTCCTCATTGTGATGTGTCGTTGTCTGAGCACAGAAACGGTATGCTGATGTGTCACTATTGCGGCTACAGTGAGCCAAAGCCGAAACTGTGCCCGAAATGCGGCTCCAGATACATCAGCGGTTTTAAAGCGGGAACTCAGCAGATAGAAGAAAAGCTGAGAGAAATGTTTCCGGGAGTAAGAACCCTGCGGATGGATGGGGATACCACCAAAACGAAGGACAGCTATGAGCAAATTCTCTCAGCATTTGCCAATCGTGAGGCGGATGTGCTCATCGGTACACAGATGATTGTGAAGGGCCACGACTTCCCGGGGGTTACATTGGTGGGCGTACTGGCGGCAGACCTTTCTTTAAGTGCCAATGATTACCGTGCGGGGGAGAGAACCTTCCAGCTGTTGACTCAGGCGGTGGGTAGAGCCGGACGCGGAACCTTGCCCGGAGAAGCGGTCATTCAAACCTATCAGCCGGAGCATTATGCGGTCTGT
>JAEDMI010000256.1 GCA_016303085.1 Acetatifactor sp. | reverse complement strand
GATTTATTATATTCCGGCGGATTTCCCGCAGTCACAATGACCCATCCCTCAGGCACCCTGTGCCGCCCGAAAACCTTGTACTGTAAAAACTGCAGCATGGACGGAGCCAGGGTCTCTGATACACAGTTGATTTCATCCAAAAACAGAATTCCTTCCTTCATGCCGCTGCTCTCCATAGTGTCATAGATGGAAGCAATAATTTCACTCATGGTATATTCGGATACGCTGAGCTTTTCGCCGCCGTAGGTTTTCTCTGTAATAAAAGGAAGCCCCAGCGCAGACTGTCTGGTGTGGTGAGTCATGGAATAAGCCACCAGTGCAATACCCATCTCCTGGGCTATCTGTTCCATGATGGCGGTCTTTCCGATGCCCGGTGCGCCCAGCAGGAAGATGGGGCGCTGCCGTACCACAGATACTCTGTATTCCCCGAAATCGTCCTTTTTCAAATACAGATTTACCGAATTTTTGATGTATTCCTTTGCCTGTTTTATATTCATCGTGTTTCTCCCGTTGTTCTGTTTTCCTTCTGTTCAGACTGCATGTTCTTCATCATTACGGATTTTCGCCCTTGCGATTTCCCTCTTTCAGATTCTCGTCCATCAGATTTTCATCGTTGCAATTATTCTGCTGAAGATCTGACCGCCTTCCCGCTTCTTCCTCATCCTCCAGCACGTCGCTCTCCAAAATCACCTTCATGCTCCAAGGCGGCACCGGCCCCCGGTTCTCATCCTCGTCCAGAAATGCAAAAATCACCCGGTAATCCGGCATTCGCTCCGGGTAAATACCGTATCCGTCGGTAAAATAAATTAAGCCTTTCAGGTTCTCGAACTCTCCGCGCTCTTGCAACTGTTCCACATACTGAAACACAGGACGGAAATCCGTAGCTCCGAAGCCGTTCAGCTTCCCGTATTTCATAAAAGCCTCAAAGTCATCATCACAGGTAATCTTAGTATCACTCTGCACCTCATTGTCACACTGAATTATGTGTACATTAATCTTATGAAAGAAATTCTCGCTACCCTTTAAGATAGAGTAGGTCTTTTGCAGAAAAGCCTTTACAATGGGACCGCGACAGGAAGCAGAAGTGTCAATGGCTATGACAAACTCCCGTACCTTATTGATTTCCTTGTATTCCAGCGGCTCTATCAACGGCAGATTCCCGTAATGCTCCAAACCGTAAGTGTAATAAATATAGTCGAACTCATCATCGTTTACGGTGATATCCTCCCCCATCACCGTAAACTTACGCAGAATTTCACTGTAATCATATCGGTCTCGGGTAGTCTCCTCCAGATTTTTCTGTAATGTTTCCGCACCTGACTTTGCTTTGGTAAAGGATTTTAAGTCCGCCTTCACCCGCTCGCTGATTTTCTTCCACTGCTCTCTTGTAATTTCCAACTGTTCTGCCGGCTTCCACAGGGAATGGATGTCCCTGCAAAACAATCTCTGCAAATCCTTCTTTTCCCCGGGTGTCATGGGATTGTGACGAAAATACCGGTAAATCCTCTCTGCCGTCAGCGGTCCTATGTCCTCCCGCAGTATTTTCAGCTTTCTGGCGGCATCCCCGTCCTGTTCCAATGCCGCACCGGGCAGTTGCATGTCAATAATCACATTCTCCACCGCGATATCGGCAGCCATGTCCCAGCTATCCGTATCCAGTCTGTCGTACTGAAAACTGTGGAAAAAAATACAATGCAGAAGCATATGCAGATAGACCCTTGTCACATACTTCGGATTCTCCCGATAACACTTCAGCACATAAACCGGGTCATAAAACAAGGTCTGTCCGTCTGTGGCAAAGCACCCCATGTTCTGCCGCTCCCTGCGGCGCAGCTGAGACAGTGCCATGTCAAAAAAACGCAGATGCATCAGGATGTCGTCATGTGCCAGAGCCATAATCTGTTCCGCCAGAGATGAAATTCTCTTTATATCTGTTCCCGAGTTTGTCAAAATTTCTACTCCATTTTATCAGAATTCTTACCCTATAGCATTCCATACTTGTTTCTATTTTATCGCCCGTGAGCTAAAAAGTAAACCGTGCAGCGCAAAAAATCCCCGTACAGGAAATATTTCCCGCACGGGGTTCGCTCCGCCTCCGTCAGCCCTCCGCCAGCTTCATCTGTTTCAATCGCTCTATCTCTCTTTTATGCTGCTCTACTCCCTCTCCCGAAACGGTATTGTATTCCTCTCGCAGACACTTGATAATGCGCTTTCTGTCCTCAATAGCACTATCCAAGTCTCCCAGCAGCTCGTGCACCTGAGCCATGGAAGCCAGACCGTCCCAAATTCTCGGTGCTTCCTGCATAGTAAAGCATTTCTCATAATCTGACAGTGCTTCCTCATATCTGCCCAACTTTCTGAATCGATCCGCCCTGTCACAGTAACTCTGCCAACGGTCGGGATAGTGTTCCACAGCACTATTTAAGTACTCAAGCCCCTTTTCCGTCTCCCCTCTGCCAAACATAACATCACTCATATACACTTCATACTGTTGGTTCTTTGCCACAGTACGAATCTGTTCAATATAAGGAACAGCCTCATCATACCGTTCATCCGCCAGAAGGTTTTCAATAATGGCATACAATCCCTGATAGTTTCCCGGATTTTTCTTCAAGAAGTCCTTAAAGTACCGGATAACCTCGAAGTGATTGTCATACCATTCATCTCCGCACACTCCATTGTTGGCTTCCAAAAATGCCACCCATCCCGTTTTCTCATCCGGTGCAAGTTCCAGTACCTTTTTCGCATAACCGCTTGCTGTCTCATGGTCGCTGTGCGCTCTGTGATTGTACAGATATGCCAGGCAACTGTATGCCCGCACATTGTCCGGAGCATCTCTTAATACATTCTGCAGAAATTTCACCGCATGTTCAAAAGTCTCAGGGTTAATGCGTCTCTCCTGCCAAAACATATTTTCTATGCGCTCGAATTCCGCCTCATTTGGCATCCTGAACAATTCATCAATTGTAACACCAAAAAAGACTGCAAGCCTCGGCAGCAGGGCAATGTCCGGAACACTGGCTCCCGTCTCCCATTTGGATACCGCCTGGAAGGATACACCAAGATACTCCGCCAATTCCTCCTGCTTCACATTTTTCTCCAGTCTTAAGATTTTAATTTGTTTCCCGATTTCCATGTCTTCTCTCCATTCTGCAATGCTCATGATTATTCTACTATAATTTGATTTCTCTTTTACTCATCAGCTGATAGTTACAGTATAATGGAGTTTTTCCGACATTTCAATCGACGTAAATTTTAGCAGATTCTATTAACGGTTGAATTGTTCTCCTGTTTCCGGTCAATCTTTTGTTCCAAAATATATTTTGTCATCTGCACTCTCTGTGTGCATATTTTTCCTTTGTCGCCATTCCGCCTCTGATGTGGCGCTCTGATTTATTCACATCCAGCACCTGGCGGGCCTGCTTTGCCAGCGTAGGATTAATCTGCACGAGACGGTCGGTTACATCCTTATGTACGGTAGATTTACTGACCCCAAAAGCCTTGGCGGTCTGACGCACGGTGGCGTTGGAGTCGATAATATAATTAGCAATGCTGATAGCACGCTCTTCGATGTAATCCTTCAAAAGAATACCCCTTAAGAATCTTTTTTACAGTCTATGAAAGATTC
>JAEDMI010000016.1 GCA_016303085.1 Acetatifactor sp. | reverse complement strand
GATGCTTTGTTTACGGTTACCTATCAGGGAAGGAAGACTGTAACCGTAGAGAAGAGGATTTGTTTACGGTTACCTATCAGGGAAGGAAGACTGTAACCGTAGAGAAGATGCTTTGTTTACGGTTATCTATCAGGGAAGGAAGACTGTAACCGTAGAGAAGATGCTTTGTTTACGGTTATCTATCAGGGAAGGAAGACTGTAACCGTAGAGAAGAAGGTTTGACTACGGTTAAATATCAGGGAAGAAAGAGTACAACCGTAGAGAAGATGCTTTGTTTACGGTTACCTATCAGGGAAGGAAGACTGTAACCGTAGAAAAGAAGGTTTGGCTACGGTTAAATGCCAGTGAGAGCAGAATACAACCGTAAAAACAGATTAACTTGTGCCTAGCCAGGAAGTGGTAATATTAACTTTCAAAGGACTCGATAAACCCCAATTTCTTGAGTACGTTTTCCAAAACGAGAAATTTCATGCATCATCACAGGGTGCCTCCCGGTCATCCCCTGACCTCGGAGGCACCCTTTCTTTAACTTCTGTTTGGCGTTCCCGTATCCGTCTCCCCCACAAAATCCGCCAATGTTCGGAAGGTGTAACCCATCTCCTCCCACTTGGTCAGAATCTCATCCATGATTTCCCCGTTTGTCTTTGAGGTACTGTGCAACAGCACAATGGCACCGGGATGAACCCGCTTTGTCAGCTTATCCATAGCTTCTTCATGGCTGGGCTGGTCATCCTGATTCCAGTCCACATAGGCAAGGCTCCAGAAGAAGGTGGAATATCCCATATCCTTTGCCATCTGCAAATTTGTGGTATTGTATTTTCCCTGAGGCGGCCTGTAATACATAGCCATATCGGTCCCGGTAATCTCCTGAAAGAGTGTTGCTACGTCATTCATTTCCTTTTGGAAGGAAGCCGTATCTGAAATCTTGGACATATCGGGGTGGTGGTATGTATGATTGCCCACGGTATGTCCCTCCTCCACCATGCGCTTTACAATGTCCGGGGCGGACTCCAGAAAATGTCCCACTACAAAAAAGGTAGCTTGCGCGTTATGCTTTTTCAGTGCATCTAAAATCGGTTCCGTGTTTCCGTTTTCATAGCCACAGTCGAAGGTCAGGTACAGCACCTTCTCGTCTCCCTCCGCCATGTAATAGGCATCGTACTTCTTCATCTCTGCTATGGTAGCATTTCCGGTAGGCTTCTCCCCGCTCTTGCCGAAGCCCAGACCCCAGTTCTCCGATTTCTCTGCAATCCCGTTGTACTCCGATACCGTTAAGTTCTCCATTCCATTTTCGGAGTTCCCTGTTTCTGCGCCATTTTCAATTTGATTTACCGTATACTCCCTCACCGTTCCGTTGGCAATCCGACTTTCGGTATATTCCGTCTGTCCTTCTGCCGCTTGTTCCGCAGTCTGCTCTGTAATCTGTTCTGTCGCCCGGCCTGTTGTCCGGCGCGTTTCCGCCAGCGTCTCTGCCGCAGCTCGACCCAGCACAAACATAGCCAGAAGGAAAACTGCGGTGAGCACAGCTTTCTTCCGGTCAATCCTCTTCCCATGTAAAAGTCTGTCTGCCATATCCTTTACATAGATTGTCTTCATAATGATGCTTCTTCCGCTTTTTACCTAAATATATGTAAACGGAAGAAGCCCCATACCTTGTCAATATTGTCCTTTTCTAAACTCTCTCCACCTGATTCTGTTTGCTGATTCTGTTTGCTAATTCTGTTTGCTGTTTCTGTTTGCTGTTTCTGTTTGCTGTTTCTGTTTGCTGTTTCTGTTTGCTGTTTCTGTTTGCTGATTCTGTTTGCTGATTCTGTTTGCTGTTCCTGTGTCGGTGTTTCAAACACTGCATACTTCTCCTCCGAACAGCCTTCCGGCAGTCCCCAAAATCATTCTCATACTAAGCAAGTGAACATTTGCTCCCATCCACAACAGAAAATGCTAACAAAATCCTGTCTTCTCCCATTCCTCCAATATCTTTTCACATTTTTCGGTGTCAATATCCTCCACGGCATTTTTCAATCGCTCAAAGAACTGTTTATACTCACCATCAAAGGAATACTGCTCCATTGCCCCGATGACTTTCTCCATCTTGTCAAAGTCAAGTTCATCCATGGCAGCCCGCATATCCCGAAACTGTGTTTTCAGTATATCCTCAGTTATCTTCTGCTTTCCGTCATCATCCGCATGCTCCTCCTCAAAGTAAGGAGCAAGAATTTTGGCATATGCAGTATACTTTTCCAGTAGTCTTGGCGTATAGCGGTGAATTGCCTCTGCATCCGACGCATTTCCGGCTATCTCCATCCACTCCGCCAGTTCTGCCAGTTCCTGCGCACCAATCTGTCTGGAAGCACTCTTTAAGGCATGTACCTCAACCGTGTACTCCCTCCATTGCTCGTTCCGTTCATATGCGGAAATCAAAGAGGATTTCTTCTCAATGACACGATAGTATTCCTTCAAAACAGAGTGGAACAGCTTTTCGCTTCCCAACAGCTTCAAAGCAGCTTCCGTATCCAGCTCCGGTATTTGAATGCATGTCTTTTCCGTTGTATTTCCTGCACTGCCCTTTATAATTTTCTCTGCGGGCAGCCACTTCTTCAGCTTTGCTGTTATGACCTTCAGTTCAATGGGCTTTGCCACAAAGTCGTCCATTCCTTCCCGAATAAACATTTCCCGGGTTCCGTCCACTGCATTCGCCGTCAGTGCTATGATAGGTGCTTCTCCGTTCTTTCCCAGCATCCGCCTGATAATGTGAGTGGTTTCCACACCGTCCATTTCCGGCATCATATGATCCATAAATATCACATCGTAGCGCTTTTTCTCTATCTTTTCGATAGCTTCTTTGCCACTGACAGCTGTATCAATTTTCATCTTCAGAGGTTCCAGCAGTCCCCGTGCCACCGTCAGATTGACAGAGTTGTCATCCACCACCAACACCTCTGCCTCCGGCGCAATAAAATCAAAGTCCGGCTCAGACATTTCCGTAAAATCTGCCTCCAAATTTTCTCCTTTTAGGATGCCTGCAAGGCTCAGCGTATAAATAGGCCTTTTTATCACACGTACATTTGGTATATCATATTTTCGCGTAGATTTAAATGTAATCAGCACGATACAGGTAATGTCCTTATTTTCTTTTACAAAATTCATCACCTTATCGGTAAAGAGTGGCTGGTTTACAAACAGGAATCGGATATTGCGCTCCTTCAATTCCTCCAGATGCTGCTCTGAGTTGAGTGATATGTATCCTGCGCCCATACGCAACAAATCTTTTCTCAACTGCCCTTCAATAAAGGGACTGCCTATCAATCCCGCTGTGCTGATTACCTCCGGCAGCTTACTGATGGAAGGATTTCCATTGATAACCTTTTGTGGCAGCGAAAAAGAAAAAGTACTTCCTTCCCCATATTTGCTCTGTACTGTAATGTCCCCCTGCATCAAAGTCAGCAACTGCTTGCAGATGGCAAGACCCAGCCCCGTCCCCTCAATATTTCGGTTTCTCTTGCTGTCCAACTGTTGGAAGGACTGAAACAGTTTACTCATGTCCTCCTCTTTAATACCTCTTCCCGTATCGGTGACCGTCACCCGGAGTTCAACGGTATCCCGGTCCAGCCATGCGAAGTCCACCGCCAACCGTACCATGCCCTGCTGTGTGAATTTGACTGCATTGTTTGCAATATTTACCATAATCTGCTTGATGCGGATATTATCTCCCAACAATTCCTGAGGGAGTTCCGGATTTACATCCATCAGGAATTCCACATTCTTGTTTCCGATACGCGTTCCTATGATATTCACAATGTCATTAATAATAGACATAGGTTTGTATTCCGCCTCGGAAATGTCCATTTTACCGGACTCTATCTTGGAAAAATCCAGGATATCATTAATTATCGTAAGAAGCGTCTGCCCTGATGACTTGATTTGGTTCACATAATCTCGTGCCACAGGCGGAAGCTCCTCTCTCAACGTCATCTCCGCCATGCCGATTACCGCATTCATGGGAGTCCGTATCTCATGGCTCATATTCGCCAGGAAATCCGATTTCATCCTGGATGCCTTTTCCAGCTCCATATTTTTTAAATAGAGTTCGTACTTACTGTAAGCAATCTCCGACAGGACGTTGGCAATCAAATACAATGAGCGGGTTGCGTCCTCCACCCTCTCCTTCTTGACAATACTCACCTTTCTGGCCGCTGCAATATACTCCTCCGGATTTACGCCGATTTCCTTCGCAACCCTTCGCAGTTTCTCCTCATCCGGCTCCTGAATCAGCACCTGCCCGCCGATAAAACAGCCCACCATCTGCCCGTGTGCCATAATGGGAGCCGCAAAGTCCACGAGTCCGGCATGACAGTAATAAGCACAGGAAGCTCCCTCCTTCAAGGCAAGCTCCGCCCCCATTTTGTCACACTGCTCGCATCTCTTTCTGCCCACCTCGGATATTCTTGTATGCTTCATACAGAAATCCGAAAAGTAGGAACCCTTTGTCACCGGAACACCGTATCTGTCCGTTGTCAAAGATGCAATTCCCGTCATCATGGAGAAAGCGTCCTGTATTTTCTGCAGCATTTCTACTTCAACTAAATCTGTCAGATTAATTTCTTCGCCGATTATATCCATTCCCCTGTCCTCCGTCATGCCGTTAAGTTCTCGATGGTATATGATAACCGCTCCAAATCAATAGGCTTCAACAGATATCCCTGTGGTCTTAATGCCAGCACCTCTTCAATTCTCTCCCGTTCTGACACGCCTGTCAGGAACACAACCGGAAGGTCCTTCAGCTTTTCGTTGCTTCGGATTTTGTTCAGTATATCCACTTCGTTTTCTTCCGGCATCTCATAATCCAGCAAAATCAAATCTGTTTGCTTTGTCTCCAGAAATTTCATTGCCACCTTACCGCTAATAGCCGTTGCCACGTCATATTGTCCGGAGAGATGACCCTTAATCAGCTTTAACACACTGCTGTCATCGTCCACCACAAGAATATGCTTTCTGGCAGGCGGCTCAGCCGGAACAGATATCTCCATCCGGTCCAGAAGTTTCATCGCTGCCGCAATAGGATCTTCTACATCAAAGGTTTCCTGCTCCTGCTTCCCTCCCAGCAGTTTAAGCACTTCGGCCTCAATATTTTGGGAAGAGATCGGTTTTCTCAAAACTGTTGCCTTGCTGAAAATCGCAATTCTCTCAAACAATTCACAGTCCTCATCATCCCCGATGACCACGATAGTATTTCTTTCTCCTCCAGCTTTCTCTCGACATTACAATATTTCTTGATATCATCCGGCTTTTCTCCGCGGAGACAATACACAAACACATCCGGCTTTACATATTTTATATGATTCACAATATCATCATATCTGTCCGAACAGCTCATACACTCAAAGCTGAAGTCCATATAAGTGAAGAACTCGTTCATAATTGTTCTGTTCTTCCCGCTCATCAACACTTTATACTTCATAAAATGCCTCCTCTTTTGTTTGGTACTTTATTCCTATGCTTATTATGGCAGATATCTGCAAATTATGCACTATATTTTATAATTACTACCGGATAATCCACGATAACCTCCCGGTCTCCCTGCTGAATGGCTTGATCGGCTTCTTTTCACACCCCCACCAGCGCATCAAAGGTTCCCACCATGTTCAATCTCCCATACCCCCACTCCCTGTTGGGATAGGTCATGTCAAAGCTCCTGGCTGCGCCGCGTATAAAGTAATTTTTAATCTCCTGGCTCTCTACAACCGGATTGTTCCGCTCCACCACCGCCCATTGCATGAACTGGGCAACGGCTCCGGCAGTGATGGCCGCTGCCAGAGAGCTGCCGGTTTCCCTGCCCCTCACGGTAGACACATTCACTCCAGGGGCAGCAAAATCCGGATGGATAGCTCCGTTTCTGGAAAAGCCTCTGCCGGAATTGATGTAAAAACTGTTATTCTCCGCATTATAGGTGGACACGCTGATGATATTGCCTGCCAGAGAGGGTTCTGTAAGCGTCACATAAGGTGAGGACTCCAGAAAGTAAGCCGGTGCACTCATAAACCCTGTAATAGGAAGCCACATATGATATTCCCCATTGTGGATTTCTCCTACGGCTTCCACGCGGAAGGTCCAGATACCCGGCGTCGGGTCCTGAACCCGTATCCAGATTAATTCCTCCCCTGAGGCAGGTTCCACCAAATATCCTGCAATGGTTACTCTGGAGCGTTCATACACAAAGCTGTATGTGATACTGCCTCGGATTCCCAGCCGCACGGAAGGAATAGGTTCTCCTCCCGGCGTGCGCACGGAAATGGTAAAGATGTCCGGAAGACTTCCCCAAAGTTCAAGGAAAAATCCATTGTTTCCCGATTCCACCCGCACCTCCGTAACCCTGCTGTTTTCTCCGGCATTGCCCCGATTGTTGAGATTGCCCTGATAATGATGTGCGGCATTTCCCTCGTTTCCTCCCGCCACAACCACAGCGCGGCTTCTCTTCACGGCAATATTGGACAGGTACCTTGCCAGCGGCGAACTGCCGGAATGGTCACCGTAGTTGGTTCCGAGACCCAGACAGATAACCGTCGGTCTGGCAAAGGGCTCCGCAAAGGTATCCGCATACTGAACTGCCAGCATAATATCATTTTCCTGATAGGCAGGGACCCCCCTTGGAACCAGATAAAAATCCCGGAGATATTGTTTACATTCCTTCAGTTTTACCACCACAATATCCGCATCGGGCGCAGCACCGACAAAGCCAAGTCCACCGTTTATCCTGCTGCCGGCGGCTACCGATGCCAATGCGGTGCCGTGTCCGTTTTCATCTCTGCTGGGCACTACCGAAAAGGGCTCATCCGACTGCAACGCCCTGTCTATTTCTTCTGTTTTGTACTCCGTACCGTATTGAAAACCTTGGGGCGGCTCCCCCGTCTGAACCGTCTGATCCCAGATGGCCAGAATGCGGCTGGAACCATCCTCTCTCCTGAACACCGGATTTGTGTAATCAATCCCGGTGTCAATGATGCAGATAACCACTCCCCTGCCGGATAACGAAAGCGGCTGTCTCTGTATCTGAGTTATGCCGCTTGCAATCAGATTACCGGGGTCGAAGCCTCCCGCCACGCTTCCCTCTTGCATCAGCCCATACAATTTCGGAATACTCCTATAGGAAAAAAAATATTCCTGAGCATTTACCAGAATTGCTCTATTGAAATAGACTACATTAAAAATCCCGTCAATATCAGCGTAACATAAATCTTCCGTGGAATCTTCCAACAGCTGATACGGGAAATCCATAATCACATCATAATAATCGTTGGAAAGAATTTTTTCCCTGCAGTTTACGGGCATAATAAAGCCTCCCTTTTGCATATACTCTGCCAATGTGCAATCGTTCACGTTAGAGTATACGCAAAGGGAGGCTTTTTTTATGCCAGTTCGATACTTCCGGCGGTAATGCATCTGCCGGAGGTTCTGTCAAAGAGCAGAATATCATCACCCTGTATATCCATACTCATCTCTGTACCGATATCAAATGTGACACCGCCGAAAATGACACCCGTCAACAGGAAGTTGCCGATGCGCAGTTTCACGGTGGATTCCATACCGGTGGGCATCGCTCCGTATACGGTGGTCTTCAATGCGCCTTCTTTGCCCAGCTTCAGGAACTCGGGACGCACACCGATGACAAAGTCCTCATTGGTGATAACCGGCTCCTCTTCCATGCTGTAATCATTTTCTTCCACCATAGCCACATGGTATTTGAACTTTTCGTCCTTGTTGCTCTTTTCAACAGCTTTCTTGTCTTTCAGGCTTTCCTCAACGGCTGCTGCCGCGTCTGCTACAGCCTGATCTCTGTCTGCCTGCCATTTTGCAATGTCAATAGGCTGCTTCGGAACAAATTTCAGCCTGACACCTTCCAGCGCAGTCAGTTCCAGCTTACCGTCCGCTCCCTGTTTTCCCTTTGCATCAATAAAGTTGATGGAGGGATTTCCCACAAAGTCCGCTACAAACAGATTATTGGGTCGATTGTACACCTCCAGAGGTGCTGCATACTGCTGTAGTACGCCGTTGTTAATCAGACAGATTCTGGTAGCCAGAGTCATTGCCTCCATCTGGTCATGAGTCACGTACACGAAGGTACTGCCCGTCTCCACATGAAGACGCTGCAACTCATATCTCATCTCCAGACGCAATTTTGCATCCAGGTTGGACAGCGGCTCATCCATGAACAACACATCCGGCTCGGGAGCCAGGGTCCTTGCGATAGCCACACGCTGCTGCTGTCCGCCGGAAAGCTCTGCGGGATAACGGTTCATGAACATACCGATTTTAACAATTCTGGACACGCGTCTCACGGACTTGTCAATTTCTTCCTTCGTGAGCTTTCTTGTCTCCATGACTACCTTGCCGCCTTCGGTCACCTCACAATTCTCGTTCAGGCTCCGCCCTCTGGCAGCATAGGATGCCCTGATGCCCTCCAGTTTCCCCATAAGTTCCTCCGCCTTTGCCTTTGCGGCAACTTCCGGGTCAGCGGCCTCATGAATCTTGAATCCGTACAGCGTTTTTGCGGTATAGACAGAAAGGGTAAAGGCATCAATGAACTTCAAATACACCTTATCCGTATCCACCTTGCCGCTCTTATCGCGGCAGTCATCCACCAGCTCTACGATTTTTTTGCCGCTTCTGAGTGCCTTGATTAACTCCCCTGTCGTCCTTGCATTCTCGTCAACCACCGCCATGGGTTCCTTAATGTTGCTGAGACCGAAGGAGATATTCTGGTAGACAGTCATGTTGGGCCACAGTGCATAGTTCTGGAACAGGAAGCCCACCTTTCTCTTATTGGGAGGAACATTGATTCCGGCTTCGCTGTCAAATACCACTCTGTCGCCGATTTTAATCTGTCCTGTAGTGGGAGTCTCCAATCCGGCAATCATACGAAGGATGGTAGTCTTTCCGCAGCCGGAGGGCCCCAGGAGAGTGATAAAGGAATTGTCCGCGATATCCAGATCCAGATGGTCTACCGCATAGTATTTTCCCCAACGTTTTGTTATATTTCTCAATGTAATCTCTGACATAATAATACCTCACCTTTCTTTTTTCCTCTAATTGCTTCCGATTCCTTCATCCAGACTGGCGCCGGTCAGCTTGTTCACCAGAGTGTTGAAAATCAAAATAGTCACAATCAGAATCAGGTTGATGGCACTGGAGAATGCATACAGGCCCATCTCGTCGAAGTAATCCAGCGTTGTGGAGAGGATAAAGCCCTGGGTACAAAGCAACAGAAACAGGGACAGCTCTCTTAAGCATGTCATAAACGGTAACATATATCCGCTGATGATGGACGACTTCTGAATCGGTACAATGATGCGGAACATTCTCTTGAACCATGGTACATTCTGTATGATTGCAGCCTCCTCTATCTCGTTGGACAGTTGCAGCATGGAGTTCAGTGCACTTCGGCTCGCAAAAGGAATGTATTTCACGGTACCTGCGATAATCAACAGTGTATAGGTATTGAACAGGTTGATTCTCTCATTGGAGAACAGGATGAAAAATGCAGCGCCCACGGCGATGGAAGGCATCAAATAGGGTAGGAATGCCACGCCGTTCACATAGGCAGCCCACTTACTCCGGCGGTTCTTTGCCACTGCGTAACCTATCAGCGTTCCTATGGTTCCTGCC
Organism: Acetatifactor sp.; assembly: GCA_016303085.1. Classification (GTDB taxonomy): domain Bacteria; phylum Bacillota; class Clostridia; order Lachnospirales; family Lachnospiraceae; genus Acetatifactor. The sequence continues at coordinate 10,417 of JAEDMI010000016.1, read as the reverse complement.
AGCAGTGCACAGCACACCGCAACCAGAAGCGTTCCCGCAAAGGCATGCCAGATTGTCTCGTTGTAGAGGATACCCTTCTGACCGTACATGCCGTTCTCCGATATATTCTCATTTGTTATCCACCACTTTGAGGTCAGATTACTCATATCTCCGGTGTAGAGGAAGCTGTAGTCTCCGGGGTTTGGAAGGAAGGTCTCCAACGCAAAGGAGAAAATCGGGAAGATACTGGTAAAGAAGGTCAGAATTACCATGATAACGGCAATCGCATATTTTCCGATTTTACCCAGATTAATTTTGGACAATTGTCCTGATTTTCCGGTGACCGTAGTGTAATTTTTCCGGCTCTTTAAGCTTACCTGATTCATGGTAAGAATCGCCACACCGAAAATCATCATGATAATTGCCAGAATACTGGCCTCTCCGGTGTACTTGGAATTCAGGGAGATATACTTGGTGGAAAGAGTTGTCAGTCCCAGATAATGGGGAACCGGGTAGCTTCCCATGGCACTTCCGAATACCAGCAGGATTGTGGAGAGAATTGCCGGCTTTATCATGGGAAGTGTCACGCGGAACATGGTTTTCCACTTGGGTGTATCCAGGATGGTTGCCGCCTCCTCAAGGTTTGCATCCATATTTCGGAAAATACCGCCGATCAATATATATGCAAAGGGAGCGTAATGCAGTCCCAGTACCACTGCGCTGGGGAACAACCCCTGGCACCACCACTTGGGCATTTCAATCCCGAACAGGGACGCCAGCAGTCCGTTGGAGGTTCCCACCACAGCGTTGCTGTTAAATACGTTCTGCCATACGACAGCCAGCGTCCACTGGGGCATGATATACGGAAAAATAAAAATGGAACTGAGATATTTCTTAAATTTCAGGTTGGTTCTGGTTACCAGAAATGCAAAAAAGCCGCCGTACAGGATGGAAATCGTGCAGGTGAGCACCGCCAGAAGCAGTGTATTCCACAGGGGTTTCCAGAGGTTTGTCTTTGCCAGCTTGCTGGTAAAAAGATCCACATAATTGACTATCGTATAGCCGGAAGCCTTTCCGGTCAGATGAGCGTCAATGGTACCCGGATGAATAATCAGGGTGTCTTTCACGATAGCCACTATGGGTGCTACCGTGGAGAAGGTAAGGACAATACCAAACAACAGAAGGATGATATTCTGGGGTTTGGAAAGGTACGTCTTTACCTTATTCGCCATATGCTTGCTATTCATAAGCTACTCCTTTCCTGAAAAAGCGGGGTGCCGCACATCGTCTGTACGACACCCCACCTGACAGTTGCCATTATTGAGCACTGTATTTGGTCAAGAGTTCAATCCAGCTTCCTACGGTAAAGGCTACAGATGCGCAGTATTCAGGATCTTCCAGAACCAACTCACCGTCTGTGGTCCACCAGTCATAGCCACGGTCGTTCTTGCACTCGAATACATTCTCGCCTGCTTCGTTGTAGCCGCCTCTGCTGTGCTGATAAGTCGTCTCGATAGATGCTGCCACTTCGGGATTGGAGGAGTAACCGCCCATATCCTTGCCCCATGCGCTGAAGCCGTCCTCTGTACAGGTCATGTATGCGATGAACGCACATGCAGTCCAAGGCAGAGGGCTGTTGTCTGTCAGGAACAGATAATGGCAGTAGCCGTATCCGCCGATGCCGACATAACCGTCTTCATATGCGGCAACCTTGATATTGTTCAGAGACACCCCTGCGGATTCCTCTACGGAACGGAGTTTGGAGTATACCAACAGTCCGCTCTGATCCGTTGCGGAATCGGTTACGAGAGTGTTGCAGATGGGTCCGTCATCTGTCTGAGCATTGTAGCTTTCCACCCAGAGCTTAATCCAAGCCAGCGCATAAGCACCGTCTGCACCCAAGCCTAAATCCTCTGCTTCGGTCTTCATCTCATCAATGACAGGCTGGAAATATGCCTTATCCGCGTCATCCAGAGCCTCAAATGCCTCCTTCAGCCATGCTGCATACTTATCCTCTGTCAGCATGTAAAGGAAGTTCTTTCCTACGATTTCGGAATCAATGTCCATGTACAGAGAGTGATTGCCCTCAGCAACAAAGTCCCAGCAATTGTCGTAGGTTGTGTTACCTGTGCAGTTATACATAAATACCTTATTCAGTGTCTGTAAAGGCAGGAAGCCTTCATAATCATCAGCGGTAGTTCCGTTGGCCTCAGCCCACTCCTTGGGAATGAAGGTCTTTAAGATGCCGGGCTGAACCATCTTGGACTCAATCTGGTTTCCGTCCTGAATCAGGGTCATTGCAAAAGTACCTGTCTCCTTCAGGGAATCTGCGGTCAGCTGTTCAAAAATCTTGTTGTTCTTGGGCTGCTGCCACTCATACTCCATGGTATAATTCGGGTCAATGGTCTGCAGATACTCAATGAAAAGAGGAAGTGCAGTCTTGCCTCGGCTGGAGTTTCCTACACCGTAAAAGGTCTTACCGTTGGATTCCTCAATCGCCTTTTTCGCCAGTTCCTCCAGAGTCATTCCCTCTGCCTCTTTGATAATCTTCTCAATCTCGGAAAGATTTTCCTCTTCCTTGGGTGCTTCCGTCTCAGGCTTTTCATTGTCTGTCTTTGTCTCGCCGCCTGTAACCGCCGAAGCAGGTTCAGAAGATGACTGGGACTCGCTTGCGCCACAGCCGGACAGTGTCATGGCCAACATGGTTCCGGCCAAAACAAGTGATACTAATTTCTTTTTCATACTTTACCCTCCTTAATATGTACTTGTATGTTTCGTACACCTTGTAAGAATATTATATCGTTGGGGCTGAACAAAATGAACTCGACAAAACTGTTATCATTTTAAAAATCCTGTTATTCTTCACAAAAGAATAGCAGGATTTTCATGCTTTGTATGTATTTTGTACAATGGGAATCGGTTATTCCCTCCGATTCTGGTACTCGGAAGGGGTCATGCCTACAATTTTTTTAAAGGTGCTGGAAAAATAAGTGATATCCCTGTATCCCACCTGCTCCGCCACCTCACTGACACGGTTACGGCAATCCTCCAACAGCTTCATGGCTGCCCGCATACGGTATCTAGTGATGTAAGCCGCTACCGTATAATCCGTCTCCTTCTTAAACAGATGACTCAGATGACCCTCGCTGATACCTACCGCAGCAGAGACGGTTGCGATACTGATGTCGCTGTCTCCGTAATGTTCCGCTATATAGTTCAGCGCTTCCCTGATATATCGGCTCTTGTCACCCTGTTCCTCCGGCGCCGCCAGCACTGTCTGCTGCTCCTGATTCTTTCTGTCGTCCCGCTGCTCCTCTATTTCCTTCTTTGCCCGAAGCACACACTCCTCCAGTTCGCCGTCCTCAAAGGGCTTCAGCAGATAGTCAAAGGCAAAGTAACGCAGGGCCTGCTTGGCATACTCAAACTCACTGTATGCCGTCAGAAAGATGACCCTCACCTCATTTCCCTCCTGTCTCAGGGTTTTCAGCAGCTCAATGCCGTCCATCCGCGGCATGCGGATGTCACTGATAATCAGATCAGGGCGATACTTGTGTACTGCCTCCAGTGCTTCCTCCCCATTGGAAGCCTCTGCCACCACGGCACAGTCCATGGCCGCCCAGTCCGTCTCCATAACAATACCGCGCCTCACGAACATCTCATCATCTACCACCAGTATTTTCAGCATCCGCCGTTCTCTCCTTTCTCAAAGGGAATGTCAGGGTGACAAGAGTACCTCCCTGCTTCGGTCTGCATATTTTCACGCCGTAGGCTTCCCCGTAATTCAGCCGGATAATTTTGTCTACATTTCCTAGACCGATATGCCCCGTCCGTTCTTGCAATCCCCCGTTGTTCAACCTGTCAATGACTTCCTGTCCGATACCGCAGCCGTCATCTCTTACCTCCACCACCAGCACGGAATCCCGGTCCGTCCCTCCGGCAAAGGCATCCACCTGAATATGTCCGTCTTCACACTCCGACAGCCCATGAATTACCGCATTTTCCACAATGGGTTGAATCACCAGCTTTGGCAGTTCGCAGTCCGCCAGCTTCTCATCATAGTTGCAGACACACTCAAATCTTCCGTCAAAGCGGATTCGCTGTATTTCCGCATAGCTTTCCACCAGCTCCATCTCCCCGCGCAGGGTAGTAAACTGCTCTTTGGAAATAGCGGCTCTCAATATTTTGGCCAGCTTGGAAACCAACGTCACAATCTCCGGCACATGGTTGGCTTTCGCTACCCATTTTACCGTGTCGAGGGTATTGTACAGGAAGTGGGGATTCAGCTGGGCCTGCATCATGGCTATCTGAATCTCATTCATCTGTTTTTGCTGCTCCACCTGATTTTCCATGTATTTCTTTAAGTCAGCAGTCATGAAATTGAAATTCCCGGACATCTCCGCAAACTCCGTGGTGGGCCAGTCCTCCTGCATCCGGGTGTCCAGATTGCCAACCTGTACCTCATGCATGGTCCGGTTCAGCACATGGATGGGTCTGGAAAGACGGTTGCTCAGATTAATCACCAACAATGTACAGGCTGCAAATAACACCGCAATCATGATAAAAAGTACACTGTACATGGAATTCACCGTATTCGCCGTAAAAACCTGAGGTCTCAGCAGCACTGTATACAGACCCGTCTTCTCCGATTTATCCATATAGATACTGTTTCCGTTACAATCTGCCTGAATCGGCTCGTTCCGCAGAAGCCTCTCCCTGAGTACCTCCCCAAGGTTCTCGCCGGCTGCGCTTCCCGCGTCATACACTGTCTCCAGAAAGCTGTCCAGAATACAGATGCCGTCCTGCCCGCCGTAGGTCCCTTTCAATGCCGTCTCAAACTCCTGAAGTCCCATATTTATCACAAAAAATCCTGCATTTCCCTGTGCATCACCTATCAGCCTGGCCGCCTGCAAAACGACATCGCCTGAGGGATCATCCGCCCGCAGTACCACAAGCCGTCCCTCTTCCTCCGCCGCTTTTCTCAAAATGCCCCAGTAAGGCTCCATTCTCCTCTGATAGGTTCCCGTACCCGTAGAGTACCGGCAGGTGCCATCCATGCCGTACAGTTCAAACCAGGCATAATCTCTCAGTTCCTTCGTCTCCCGGTAGAGCGTCCTGTATACCTCACCCGAATTCCCGGAATCTGATTGCCGCAGGGCTTCCGCGATTTCGCCGTCACCGCAGAATTTCCCGGTCAGTTCCTCAAATTCCGAAAACAGCAGCTCCAGCCGCCCGTTGACCTCCTCTGCAAGTTCCATATCCATCACACGGTAATCCCTGGAGATTTTCATCTGAAACAGCTGAATCAAGAATAAACTGCACACTGCCAACGGCAGGACAGACGCCGTAATCATACACATCAGCAGTTCCTGCCTGAATGTTCTCTTCCTTCCTTTTCCCATGTCCGCTACCTGCCCTGCTCTGTCATGATATCCGTCCAGATTTTCAGGATTTCCTCTCTGTGCTCCCCAGCCCACTCCACATCAAAATCCAGTACCTTCATGCCGTTGTCCCCTGTCTCCCGCATATTTTCCAGTACAGACCTTCTGTGCAGCCTTTCTACCGCCAGCTGCTGCACGTCATCTCCCACAATGAATTCAATAAAGCATCTTGCGTTTTCTTCGTGTTGCGCTCCCTCAACAATAGCGCACCCGTCCGGCAGTGTGCTGGTTCCGTCTCTGGGATACACAACAGAGATGTCCGCCCCATTGTCGATGGCTTTTAAAGCCGTCTCCTCCAGAGTGAGTCCTATGGCCCTGACACCGCTTGAGACCTCCTCCACTGCCTGCCCGGAACCGGCAGACACATTGTAGTCCAGAGCTCTCGCAAACTGCCTCAGAGTCACTTCCGGCTCCATTCCCATGACCTGAATCAAAGTTACCAGCATCGTGTAACTGCTGCCTGATTTCTGCGGGTCCCCAAAGGCGATATTTCCCTGCCAAGACTCATAAAACAACTCCTGCCAGTTTGTCGGAGCCTGACTGCTGTCCACCAGCTTGTTGTTATAGATAAACACAATGGGCAATTCCGTAAATGCCGTGTAGCTGCCGTCCACACTCCGGTATTGCTCCTTGATGCTGCCATTCCTGCTGCATATGTAAGGCTCCAGGCAATCTTTGTAAGCGCTGTAGCTCTCAATTCCTCCCCCGAACATGATATCGCAGGTAAACTCTCCGTTTCCGGCTGCTATCTCCTCCAGAAGTTCCGAAGTACCGCCGGTATGCAGTTCCACCCAGATACCGGTTCTCTCCTCAAACTCCTTGATAATTGGTGCGTATACTTCCTCCTTATGGGAGGTGTAAACCACAAGTTTATTCTCCTCGGGCACAGACGGTACCGCCTCCTCCGAGGTACCGCAGGCAGTGCAGCACAGGCACAAGCTCAATGCTGCCGCTACGGCTGTCCTTTTCCGCAATTTCATCTTCATCGTTACTCACCCCGTTCAGACCGCTTCTGAAAATGATTGTAACACAAAACAAGGCATCTGCCAAATGAGCAGATGCCTTTGCCGATATCGTTGCCGATATTATTCGCTTTTCTTTAAATCCTTCAATGCCTTCGTCAGACTGATGGGATTACCGTATCTCAAAGTACCCATACGGTAAATCTTTGCCCCCAGCACTCCCGCACCGAAGATGGAAGCCGCCAGAATCAGGAAGGAGATAATAATCTCCCATGGTGCCACGGTTCCCATGGCAATTCGGGCAAACATGGTGCTGTAGGAACTGATAGGCAGGAAGGACAGTACCTTGATAATCGGGCCGTCCACATTCATCAGCTGCATCAGGGAGAAGAAATATACCACCATGATAACAAGCATAAGTCCGCTGATTGTCTTGCTGATATCTTCTGTCTTGCTGACCAATGCTCCCATGGCACCGTAGAGAAAGGCATAGAACAGATAGCCGCCCAATCCGAAGAATGCGAATGCCAGCAGCACCTCTGCGGGAATATGAAGGAACATATCCAGCATACCTCCCCACTGCTCTCTGTTTACGCTGTAGGATATCAGAACAGCTCCCAGGATAAAGCCCATCTGGAACAGTCCGCCGATGGCCCCTGCGATAACTTTACCGAACAACAGGCTGTTGGGTGTAGTACTTGTCACCAACACCTCAATTGCACGATTGCTCTTCTCATTTGTCACGGAAACCGCTATCATCTGTCCGTAATAAACAATGAGCATGAATACGATGATTACCAACACATAGCAATACCAGTAATTGCTTCCCGAATCCTTGTTCAGAATCTGCTCATTCACCGTGATTGGCACATTGTACATCTCTGCAATCTCATTCAAATCCAATCCGTTGGCCGCGCAGTAGTTCACACGGTACATCTGCTTCATGATTTCATCAAACATGGCAGTGTTGCTGTCCGTCATGGATTTGTTGAACACATAATAATCATACTCCGTAGGGCCGGTCACCGCGAATCCGGCATCGTAATCTTCCTCAACGCCCTGCTTCAATTCCTCAATGCTGTTCATCCTGTGCCAGTCAATACCCGGAATCATCTGCTGCAGCAGTTCCTCCTGCAATACACCTGTCTCCGTCAAATCTATGTAGGCAAACTTTGTCACATCCCCCTCAGACGTTTCCTCCTGTTCCTCTTCCTTCCCTACAACCTGCACACCCGTAAAGTCGGACATGTCGATAAATCTTGGCAGAAAGAGCAGCACCGCTCCAAGAAACGCAATCACAAAGGTAAGCATCATAAAGCCCTTACTTGTGAAATATTCTCTTAATTCATACTTAAGTACAATACCGAATTTACGCATGATTCTCCTCCTCGCCAACCTTTGCCACAAAAATATCGTTCAGGGACGGCTCATAGCTTCCGAAACGCTCCACCTCTATATCAGATTCTGCAAGGCGCTCCAACACATCTTTTCCGTTGCGTCCCTCCGCCAGTTCCAGAACCAGAAATTCCTTCTTCCGGTCGGAGACGGTTATCAGCCCCGAAAACTCCCTGTCTACTTTCTCCGCCAGCTGCTCCGTACTGTAATTTACAGCTGCCAGCATCAGGCGGTTTCTGCCATATTCTCTCTTGATTTCCTTCAATCTTCCGTCCAGCACCACCTCACCCTGATTGATGATGGCGATATTGTCACAGAACTCCTCCACATAACTCATCTGATGACTGGAGAAAATTACAAGCTTTCCCTCCGCAATCAGCTCATTTACCACGTCCTTCAGGATCTGAGAGTTCACCGGGTCAAGCCCGCTGAAGGGCTCATCCAGAATGACGATGTCGGGATTGGCAACCAGTGTTGCCGCCAACTGTACCTTCTGTTGATTACCCTTGGAGAGTGTCTCCAACTTTCTGTTCTCATACTCGGCTACCTCAAGCCGTGTCAGCCATTTTTTTGTGTTGACTCTGGCATCTTTGCTGTTCAATCCCCGCAGATTTGCGAGATACACCATCTGATCGCTGACTGTACGCTTGGGGTACAGACCTCTCTCCTCCGGCAGATAGCCGATCTGAAAATCAGAGGGGACAAATTTTTTCCCGTCCATCAGTATCTCTCCGCTGTTTGCATGAAATACATCCATGAGAATACGGATAGTGGTGGTCTTGCCTGCGCCGTTTCGCCCCAGCAGTCCCAATGCCTTTCCGCTCTCCACGGAAAAGCTGATGCCGTGGAGAACCTCTTTTTCTCCAAAGCTTTTGTGAATGTTCTTCACTTCCAGTTTCATCTTGAATAACCATACCTTTCCGCGCCGTACTATTCCTTAAGCGCTCTGTTGTTTTTATGTACCCCGGTACAACGAATATAAATTAACTGACGCATTCACTTGACTGATTATCCGATTACTACATTGTCACCAATCAACACAACCGCCGATACGCATCGTTCCACCGCCTTGTACTCGGAGCAATCATCCTGCGTTCATGTATCAGAAACTTATTATTTATTGAACTAATTTGATAAAAATGATACGATAATTCCCACAATGCCGCCCAGTATTCCGCAGCATAACAGATAAAATCCATACTCCCCAATCAGGGAAATCCACCGGAGACTATTGTCATATTTGGCATCATTTAAAGGCTGTACCTCTCCGGCTTCTCCCCGGTAAATAATGGCTCTGTTCTCCAGTGCACAGACGAAATTCCATCCCTTCTCCTCCGCATCGTGTACGCTTGCAATCTCCCAATCGTTGTTAATTCCGGTCCAGTCCTTGCCGTCCTCGAATTTGCCCTGATTTGCGGACTTCCTTCTCCTGTTGGTCAGGCTCTTGCTGTCCATGGTATATATCTGATTTCCTTCCGAATTCTTTTCAAAGGAGTACTTCGTGGGAGTCACCGAGGTCAGCAGCCAGCCTTGCTCCTCCTGACTGCGCAGGAATTTGTTCAATCCCCTGTTGGTCCAAATCAATTTTCTTACAGTTTTGTGGTTGTCGGGGTTCACGCTGTCTTCCCACTCCTGCCTGCTCATGGACAATTCCTTCTCCGTCCGGATTCCCAGCTTCCAGAGATACACCGCAAAGAAGTTGCAGATGATCACATAAATCAGAGTAAACCAGTCAAACCATGCCAGTGAAAAATCCTCCCTTGTCCAAATCTGCGCCAGCTTCTCAAAGATATTCACAAGGACAATCACCGCCGCCCAAAACACCTGCTGTTTTGCATAGTTGGAAAGAAATCTGCGGAACTTTGCCGCTAAAAACCTTCTGGATTCGGGGTCATTGTGCAGCTCATTGACGCCGCCCTCCTCATACTCCCTGGCAAAATAATAAGTCATATCTTCACCGTGTGTCACCTCACGCCAGCCCAGTTCCTGTGCCATCTCGAGGAACATTTCCTTGTGCCGTATCTCCTCCAGCGTCGGTTTTTTCGGCAGACTGAACCGGTCGATATCATACAGCATGCGCTTCGGCTCACCCTTCACGAAGGTGTAAACGATACCCAGTGAAATATTTTCCAGGAACCACCCCTGCAGAGCCATTTCTTCCAGCCATCCGCGTTCCTTCTGATAGCTGACCATTATCTTGATCTTTCTCTTCTTCTCCCTGCCTATTTTACGCTGATTTATTTCTTCCTTTCTCATATCGTCCTCATTCATACTCCGTTCCCTCCTGCCCCAAAACGCTCTCTCCGTCCGCCAGCTGTTTCTTCAGCCTCGCCGTTTCAAGCTCCAGAAGTTCAAGACCCGTATCCGTAATCTGATAAGCCTTCTTTCCCTCGTCGTTTGGCACCGTGACAATAATACCGTCCGCCACCAGCCGTCCCACCATGGTATAGAGAGTACCGGTTCCCAACACAATCCGCCCCTTGGTCAGTCCGCTGACATACTGCATAATGGCATAGCCATGCCTCGGAACTGTGACGGAGAGAAGCGTATAGTACGTTGTCTCTGTCATGGGAATGTACTTTTTTTGTAAGTTCTCTTCCAAGTTCTCTCCTCCCGTCTCTATTTTTGCTCAACATGTTTTTG
>JAEDMI010000255.1 GCA_016303085.1 Acetatifactor sp. | reverse complement strand
CTTCATGTGATGGCAAATGAGAGTTTTGCCGACTTTGCCGATACGCTGCAAAAGGAAATCGAAGATGAGACCGGCGTAAAATTCGGCGTATTGCAGCTTGATCTGTTTGCCGGAATGGTTTACGAGGAACAGGTTGAGCATGAGCATACCATTGATGAAGCGGAAGCACATGAGCTGGTAAAATATTGGACGGAAAACGGAACGCTTGACAAATGGATGTCCGATCCGGAGATGCAGGCTGCTGAAAAGAAAATATCGGAGCAGCTTGAAAAGGGAGAAATCCAATCGCCACCCAATCCGGCAACCGAAGTGATGCGGCAGATCAAAATGGGCGCAACGCCGGAACAGGCTGCCACTGCAATCGTAGGCATTACATCGCGTGTTACAGAGACGGTGGAAAAAGAAATCTCCTACGAAGATGCACAGGAGCTGATGCAGCATTTTGAGCAGAAAGGCTATATCACAAGCACCGGCAAGATGAAAGACACCATGAAAAACGCGCTGAAGACCGGAACATTGGATTTACCGAAAAAGTATGAGGCGGCGCGGGAACGGTTTGAAGCGATTATTGCAAATGCTGACCGCAAGCCGCCGATACGGGATGCTTCGCGTGATGTTGTTGTTCGGATCAACAAGCAGGTCATGCTGTCCCCTGAGTTTATGGAGCTGTGGAATAAGATAAAGCAAAAAACAGCCTATCGAGTCAGCATTGACACCGATAAGCTGGTAGAAAACTGCGTGAAAGATTTCCGGGATATGCCGGTCATTCCGAAGACAAGGCTGATTTCGCAGACCGCAGATGTTCATATTGAAAAAGCAGGTATCTATCATACGGAACGGGAAATGCGGACAATGGATGTCGCAGATTCATATTCGATGCTCCCCGACCTCATTACTGCAATCAGTGATGAAACCTTACTGACACCCGCTACCGTTAATCGGATTTTGATAGAAAGCGGACGCTGCAAGGACTTCTTGAATAACCCGGAAGCGTTTCTGGAAAAAGCGATGGAGATTATCCGCAATAACCGCCATGCGCTGGCGATTGACGGAATCAGCTATGTGAAGCTTGACGGCAAGGAATACTACGTTCAGGAAATCTTTGACACCACCGAGCTGATCGCCAATCTTGACCGCAATGCGGTGAAAGTGGAGCATAGTGTCTATGACTACATTGTCTATGACAGCAGTTCCATTGAACGCCCGTTTGCGGTGGCACTGGATAACGATCCGGATGTGAAAATGTTTTTCAAAATCCCGGAGCGTTTCAAAATCGAAACGCCTATCGGAACCTATAATCCAGACTGGGCTGTTCTTCTGACCAAGAACGGAGAGGAAAAGCTGTACTTCGTTCTGGAAACAAAAGGAAGTACAAGCTTCATGGATTTGCGTACTCGCGAGCAGTTAAAGATTCATTGCGGCAGAAAGCATTTTGAGGCTTTGAACAACGGTATTGAAATGCAGGTTGCAACGAATTGGAGCGAAATTAAAGCCAGAGTATGATAATGCCAGAATAACTATGGAGGCTCAATATGACGTTTTCTTTTGGTTTCCTTGTTGTCCTTCCCGATCAGATGATCATGATTCCGGTGGATAGCCATTTCTCGTGGCTGACGATGTTCTATATGCTGCCGAAAGAGCTGGTGGAAAAGCGTCCGGAATATCTAAAACTGCCGAGAAATATCCGCGACATCGCAGATAATGAAGAAAACATGAAGATTATCCGAGATGACAGCTTCACGGAGTTTGTATGGAGCTGCTATGCCTACGCGAACTGGCATTTCTTCCTGCTCCCCACGCGTGACGGCCTTTATCGTCCCTTCTCCGGCAATCCGATGCAGTATTCCGGAAACTTTCCGTTGTGGCGTCTATCCTATCTTGCACAGCCGTATATGCGCATGAAGCTGGAAACCGACTGGGATTACAGCTTCCAGAAGTTTTTCCTCATGGAACCGGACGAGGAGTTAGACTGGGTCAAGCTGGATGACTTCAACTTTATGTTCCGCACCATGTTTGATCAGGTGGTCAAGGAGCAGAAGTGGCAGCCGATCATTGATGATTCATGGAATCACCGTCAGCCCGAAGACTTCAAAGGAACAGGCAGTCAGAGCCGGGATTTCATGCGCAAATGGACGCACAGCCGCACCGCGCAGAATGTCTCGCTGGAGCAGATCAGAGAGAGCGGCACGGTTGTCGGCAACGATGCGCTCTACGATATTCCCGATCCCAGCGCCGAATTTGAGACTAAGGTACTGGATAAAATGAAGATGGAAGATTTCAAGAAGCGCCTGTCTGACGTTGATCTGAAAATCCTTGAACTGCGGGTGCAGGGATATACCCAGCAGGAAATCGCCAAAGAGGTGGGCTATAAAGTCCCCAGCGCGGTTTCCAAACGGATTGAAAAGATCGCCGCACAGTTTGAAGAATTTGTAGGTAAGGAATACGGCGAATTCCTGGACAAGCACGTTCAGTAAGTAGCGAATACCGTCTTTTCGCTATGTACGTACGTACCAAAAAATAATTTTGAAAAATTTTTGGAAACTTGGAACAAAAGCCCCTTTCTCATGCCCTCTATTATGGAGAGGAAAGAATTAAGCGAAGCCTTGTCAAAAGACAGGGCCTCGCTTATTTTTTGCACAAAACTTGTTGGAGGTGTAATTTTGAAAGAACAGAACAGAAAAACGGAAGCGGCTTCCGAAAATCGAAAGCGCGGGAGACCGCCGATTGATATTGGCATTACTTCCTATCTGGACGGCACGCGCCGTACAAAGGTCAATGCAAAGTATATGTATGAGGCGATCAGCCTAATTTCGGAAGCGGCTTCCGAAATTCCGGATAGCTTGATTCTTTGGCACAGTGATGACGCAACGCAAACGGCTACTGGAAAGCACGGCATACTGGAACAGATCGGTCGTATGTGGCTGCAGGATCAGATGTCTTATGACTCCTGCGTCTTTATTGCGAACTTGTCTATCAGCGCATTGAAGGCGGGCTGCACATCTCGTGAAATCGAATACGCTATTCGTAAAATCCGCAACGCAGCCAGACTTGTAGAGAAAAATCCGGATAATGACTGGTTCTATCAGTCGGAAGTGAAGGCTGTCCTTGAGCTTCAGGGAATGGCCGGAGATTAGGGAATATCGGAAGCCGCTTCCGATATTCCCGGTTACAAGGCTCCGTCGGCATTTACATAGCGCGAATAAAAATCTATCGTGCTAAATTATCAGGAAAGGAATGAATACCATGACAAAAATCGAAACCATCAAAGCAGCAGTCACGCCGACGAACGCAGCAAGGCAGTACGGTCTTGCTGTCGGAAATCACGGAATGGCCTGCTGCCCCTACCACGATGACCGTCATCCGAGCATGAAGCTCTACGACGATCATTTCTACTGTTTTGCCTGTGGCGCTCACGGCGACGTGATCGACCTTACGGCAAAGTTACTCGGTCTGAACTTCACGGAAGCTGTTCATCGTCTTGCCGTGGACTTTGGCATTGATCCGGACAAGCCGCCGACCGTGATGCCGGTCAGACCGTACCTCGCACAGTTCCGAAAGGACGAAACGCTGTGCATTTCCGTTCTCACGGAATATGAACAGCTGCTCCGTCGCTGGAAGACGGAGTATGCACCGAAGACACCAGAT
>JAEDMI010000254.1 GCA_016303085.1 Acetatifactor sp. | reverse complement strand
TTTACCACCGTTACACAGATCCCAGAAACGATCCTCTTTATCCTGCTTTTCAATGGGTGTAATGTCTTCCGATACATGACAGTGGAAGCTGTTACTTACATATTCCCTGTCGGAAACACCCTCTACAATTCCGTACTTTTTGCGGAACTGCTTCACCTGAACTCCGCATAGGTTTTCTGCAGGAGTTCCGTAGATGGCATAGAGGTTGCCGTCCTCTTCCTTAAATTCATTCACCTTTGCATTGATATACTCCATGACCTCCAGAGCAAATTGTCCGTCTTCCACCAGAGACTTTCCGTTGTAAAGCTCCTGAAGTTCGTTCAAAGCCGTAATGCCGAAGCTTGCGGTGGCAGATTTTAAAAGTGGCTTAATCTTGTCATGCAGGCCCAGATTTCCGCCCAGGAAACCGCCTTCACAGTATGCAAGCGGATTTGTGGAGGCACGCATCTCTCCCAGATAAGCATAGGTACGGATATGAAGCTGACGAATCAGATTCAGATAATAGTCCAACACCTCATAGAAATCCCTGCTTTCCTTTCTTGCTTTAGCCAGAATCATGGGCAGATGCAGAGATACCGCGCCGATGTTGAACCGGCCCACAAATACCGGTACATCCTTGTCGTCAGCCGGGTGCATACCGCCTCTCTCATACCAGGGAGACAGGAAGGCACGGCAGCCCATGGGCGATACAATTTTTCCGTACTGCTTGTACATGCTGGCCACATAGCCCTTGCCTGTCAGGCTCAGCCAGTCAGGATACATTGTCTTAGCAGAACATTCTACGCCGGCCTCAAACACGTCCTCCAAAGGCTTTCCGGGGCCGTGCAGATTTTCGTCATACAGAAATACAATCTTGGGGAAAAGAACCGGCTTCTTGCATTCCTTTTTGCCCTGTCCTCTTCTTCTTACATTCAGCATGGTAATGGTTGCCAACTTTGCAAATCTTCCGGTACCTGTTCCTGCGGTTACCGTGATGAAAGGATAATCGCCGCGGCTGCTTCCAACGGTGTTGAATTTATACTCCCAGCCCTGGAATCCCTGCTCATACTCTCTCACCACATCAGCATAGGCTTCCGCCTCCGCAGTATCCGCATCGATTCCCAGACGGGTATACTTTTCAATATATTTCCGATAGGATTTTTCAGCGTAGGGCTCCAGAATCAAATCCACGCTGGGTACGGTGAAACCGCCGTACTGCTGGCTTGCGGCGCTGAGTACAATATCGCCGATGACATCAAATGCCACATCCAGAGACTTGGGCTCATTGTACCATACATTACCCATCTCAAAGCCGCCGCTCAAAACATTCTGCACGTCGAACAGACAGCAGTTCATGGTATCTCTTCTGGCAGACATGTCATGCACATAAATGTAACCGTCACGGCAAGCCTGAATCTCCTCGGTAGTCATAAAGAATTTCTGGTACAGTTCCTTGTTCAGCTGATTAAAAATCAGACTTCTCTTGGTTGCCACCAGCGCAGAGTCCGTGTTGGCATTCTCCTTATCTCCTATGTACATAATGGACTGACTCTTTTTATAGACATCATCCAACATACGCACAAAATCCTGTTTATAATTTCTGTAATCACGATAGCTCTTCGCCACAACCGGCTTCACCTGTTCCAGCGCGCTCTCCACAATATTGTGCATTATCGGGATGGGGATTTCTACCGTATCCAGCTCATTGACCTTATCAATCACATACCGGCAGATATGACGCTCCTCTTCCTCGGTGAATTTTGTCAGTGCCCTGTATGCACTTTTACCCACAGCGTTAATTACCTTCTGTACATTGAAGGCCTCCTTGCTGCCGTCCTTTTTAATCACATACACGGTTTTCGCCGGCTGAAATTCATCTCCGTAATTAGCGTTTTCCGTAACTGCCTGGTCAAAATTGCTGCTCATTGACTTCATTTCCTTTCGTAAAATTATTGTCGAAAACACTGAAAAGCGCCGTAGTTCCAGCATTTCCACGCATCAGCTCTCATTTGGTGTTTATACCAAATATAGAGATATGTTTTCGTCAGATGCCCTATATCTTGTGTTTGTCAATTAACAGTATAAAAAAGAATCACAGGATTGTCAACGTTGAGCCGGCGGAAATATTATACAAAAAAGACATCTAAAATTTAGAAAGATTTTAGATGTCTTAACGCTAAACTTTTTTATTTTCCTGCCGACAATCATTCTCTAATTTCGTAAACCATCCGTCAGTTTCATTGTAGTTACAATATTTTTCAGCCACTCGGCATACTGTTCCTTTACCTCTGCCGGGCTTACCACTACAGCTTCTCTGCCGATTCCCGCAAGCCAGCCGAAGAACTGTCCGCTAACCGCTACTTTTACCCGAACCCGGAACACTCTGTCCGTCATGGGACGAATGTCTGATTCCCGTCCGAATCTGTCCAGTACAACACCGACAAGTCTGTTGGGAAACTGTAGCGTTACCGTCTCCTCCGTTCCGCTGAACATACCAAAGGTCTGATTTGTATAAACCGCCGGATCCAACTTGGAAAACTGTTCCAGACCCTCTCTTTCTTCCTTCAGCACCTTCATCTGTCCCATCTTATCTACACGGTAATGTTTCATAATACCGTCCACACCGTCATAAGCCGCAAGATAATAATTCTCCTCCCGCCAGATTAACGCCCAAGGACTGACCTGCTTTCTGCCTCCCACACGGGGCACCAGTTCCTTCTTCAAATTCCAGTCCAGATATTGAAACTCAATCTGTCTGTTCTCCTGAATCGCCCTGTGAATATTGTCAATATTATAATAGATACTTTCATTTTCCGTCTTGATACGTCCTGCCACGTATACCTGTCTCTGCAGTTTTCCCGCATCATACTTTCCCGCCATCCGCTCCAACTTTTTTATCAGGCTTCTGGACTTTCTTGTAGTGATAAAGCGGGAAGACTGCACTGCGTCTACCAAAAGTTTCAACTCCGCCAGTTCAAACTCTCTCCCTGCCATGTAATATCCGCCGCCCAGTCTGCTTTGTACCTGAATAATATCATAGCCGAAATCGCAGAGTTTTTCCATATCATCATAAATACTCTTCCGTTCCGAGTGAATCCCGTTTGACTCCAGATAGGCAATGATATCAGCCGTGCTCACCGGGTGATTTTCATCTGTATTCTCCGTCAGAAGTTTTATGATATATAAAAGCTTCAACTTTTGTCCCGCAGATTTTGCCATTTAAAATACCTCCAGTATATCATACAGCATATGTAAATCGCTGATTTCATAATCCGGATGATAAGGAGTGTTATTGACTGTTCCCTCCGGGCGATACCAACATGTAGGAATACCTGCAAGTACTCCTCCCTTAATATCGCTGCTCAGGGAATCTCCTACAATCAACATTCTGGACTTATCCTTCTCCTCAATGCGCTCCAGGCAGTAATCAAAAAACTCCCTGTTCGGTTTGGGCGTTCCAATTTGTTCCGAGATAAACAGACCGTCCATGGCTTCCGCCAGCCCGGACAGTTTCAGCTTACTTACCTGTGTTGAAGTGACACCATTGGTAATCACATACTGCCTTACCTTCTCCTGAAGAGCCTTGCAGATTGTCAGGGAATCATCGATAAAAGAAAAGACGCTTCCCAGCGCCTCCTGATACTCTCTCGTGAAAGCCTCCAAATCAATAT
>JAEDMI010000253.1 GCA_016303085.1 Acetatifactor sp. | reverse complement strand
GGGAAGCCCTTGGGGTTGGTCATTGGGTCACCAAACAGTTCGATAAATCGGGATTTTACGAGTCTATCCAGTTCTTCCAGTTCCGCTTTTCTCAATTGTATTAACTTCATGAGTTTTTCGAAAAGGGCTGCTATTGCCCTTTGCTCACTAATCTCTGGCAGTGGTATCTCGATATTCTCAACAATTGTTTTTGATATTTCTTTGAATGTAGCACCTCTGCCAAGTGAATTAAGGTAATCCGTCTTGCTTGACAGAAAAAAATACAGGTACTTGCTATCGACGCTACCGCTGCAAATCAAATTCTTAAATCCTTGATTGCAATACATCTCGCATCCCGCAATGGCAGTTTTACCAATCGGCGCTCTCGACGAGAGAATAACTGTCCCGGCAGGAAAAGGCTTTAATCCTGTTTTCATAACCCCGAGCTTTGTGATGTGCCGCACTGAATCGTTGATAATATAGCTTTCATCGTCCAGTTCGGCGGGAGTGATCCACTTGACATCACCATCCCAGTATTCTGGAACTGCACTCTTGGGGGTGCTGCCAGATACGACAGTACAGATATCACCCAGTCTCACCATCATAACATTTTCCTCAATTCTTTCAGGCCAACTGCGATTTCTTCTTCTAACGCATCAAGTTTGTCCATAATCTCGGCAGTGGAGGGGTACTCAACCGCCACATATTCCGTCTTTTTATATTTGTTGATGGAAAGGTCGTAACCATTGTCAACGATCTCCTGCTTGGGAACAAAGAAGCTCTGTTCAGTGCGTTCCCGATCGGCTTCCTGCTCCAGATGGTGGAAGCGGTGAATAATATCGGGAATATCATTGTCGGAGATTTCAGAACGCTTATCGTCAAGACTGAAACCATCGGCCTTCATGTCATAGAACCACACCTTGTCGGTACCACCTGCGCCGGTCTTTGTGAATACCAGCACAGCGGTGGAAACGCCTGCGTAAGGTTTGAAAACGCCGGAGGGCATGGAAATCACGGCGCGTAGCTGGTGGTTTTCCACCAATTCCTTACGGATGGCTTTGTGCGCTGTGGATGAGCCGAACAGCACACCGTCAGGAACGATGCAGGCACACTGGCCGCCCTTTTTCAGCATACGGAGGAACAGGGCGATAAACAGTAGCTCTGTCTTTTTGGTGTTGGTGACAGCTTTCAGATTATCATGGATGCTTTCTGCGTCAATCGTTCCCTTGAAAGGCGGGTTAGCCAAGCACATGGTAAACTGTTCGGTAATCTGATTCTGTTTCGACACGCTGTCCTTGTAGTCGATTTCCGGGGTGCTGATGGAATGCAGCATGAGGTTCATGGCCGAAATGCGTAGCATGGTGAAGTCGGTGTCGAAGCCTGTAAACGCAGGCCCTGAAAAATGCTCCCACTGCTCGGGTGTCATAGTAT
Organism: Acetatifactor sp.; assembly: GCA_016303085.1. Lineage (GTDB taxonomy): Bacteria > Bacillota > Clostridia > Lachnospirales > Lachnospiraceae > Acetatifactor. The sequence goes on along the minus strand of JAEDMI010000253.1, from coordinate 2,271 downwards.
CCTCGTAATGTCGCCGGATATACTCTGAAGCCGAAACCAGGAAGCCAGCGGTACCACATGCTGGATCACAAATGGTATCGTCGGGCGTGGGCTGCAGCAATTCAACCATCATTTCACGAATATGCTTCGGAGTACGGAACTGACCGTTCTGACCTGCCGTTGCCAGCTTACCCAGCATATACTCATACAGGTCACCCTGCATGTCCAGCTCTGCAATGTCGTGTTCGTAGAGGTCATCCAGACCGGTGATGATTTTCTGGAGGAGCTGCGGAGTCGGGATGAGGAACATGGCGTTGCTCATGTACCGAGCAAACGCAGTGGTGCTTTCGTCTGACTTGCCGGGTTCGTCCTCAATTTCAATCAATTCGCCGCTGTCGCTGAAATCTGGCAGCCTGCCGTATTTCATACTCTTGATCGCAGGAAATACCCGCTGGGACATGACATCGAAAATACGACGGGGATCATCATTCTTAAACTTGCTCCACCGCATGGACTGTCCGGCTGCCGACTGCGGAAAAATCTTCAGCATCTTTTCGCCGGTCATGTTTTCAAATTCTTCGTTCTCCAGTTCCTTCTCATCGAGGGAACGGATGAACATGAGGTAGGTAAGCTGTTCAATGACGGTCAGAGGGTTGGCGATACCTCCTGCCCAGATGTCCGTCCAGATTTTGTCAACTTTGTTTTTAATCGCACCTGTTATCATTTCAGTATCCTCCAAACCCAGAAAAAGATATGTTATATGTTATCAATCGCAGACTGAACCATCTCTTTATATTGCTCTTTGATCTCTATCGGGCCACGGATTGAGACCAGCCCGCCAAACCCGAACACCCAGCTATAAAAGATATGGGTGGGAGCCACATTCACAACGGCTCTGAACGAAGTCATATCATTTGCAAAGGTGGTCACCTCTTCACCGAACCGGTCGATGATGGCATCCATAAGCGAGTTATCGCAGATCAGTTCTACTTCGCAGGGTTCGCACTGGAACATCCGGAAAGTGGTGTTGATATACGCATTGATGTCAAAGCCTTCCGGTGCTGGAGTAGCTTCCTCATCAAGGATCTCCGGGTAGCTTGCAATTCGATCCACACGAAAGTTTCCAAGCCTTCCTTTGTAATCGTAGACACCAACCATATAGTAGTAATCACCATTCCATACAAGATGAAGCGGTGTAATCACATAGGGTTCTCCGTCATGGCGGAGCTTCTGCTCTTTGCGGACATTGTACTGGAAGTATGTAAAAGAGATTTTCTTCTTCTGATTGATTGCCGTGTTGATGGCATCAATAATCATGAAGATCTTGTCGTTATTTGCCTTGATCCGCCCCTCAACGGATACATTTCGTTTTAGTTTCTCTCCCTGATTACTACCGCCAAGGGCGCTGATCTTTTCAACCAAGCCTTTGCTTTTACTTGCCGGAATGAACTTAGCAGACTCAACCGCGTCAATCAGAAGCTTCAGCTCGGCATTGTCAAATTGGCGGCTAACAAGGTTATACCTATTTTGTGTTGACTTGGTTTCCTGAATATCGAAACCGAAAGCAATCAAAGTATCAATGTCAGTTTGTATGGTCTTGCGATAGGATTCAATCCCGTATTCCTTTTTCAGAATATCAAGTATCTGAGCAATCGTAAGGTAGTTATCCTCATCGGTTCTCTCAAAGATAATCTTTGCCACAAGGAACGGGCGCAGTTTCGCATTCTTTTCCATAGGTGAATACGCTCCCATCAATCATTTTCGATAACTTCCATCAGGTCGCCAATATCGCAATGGAACACCTTGCATAGGCGAATCATGACTTCCATGGCTACCGGTTTGTTCTGATTGAGCTTTGTCATGGAGTATTGGCTGATTGAGGCAGCCGATGCCAGTTCGCTCTTTTTCATTCGGTTGTCCTTCATAATCTGCCATAGCTTATTATAGCTTACTGTCATTTCGACCCCTCCTGACGTAGCCTCCCAAATAGTTACAACTTTATACAATACATTATAGGAGATTGATTCACAAAATACAAGCAGTTCAATAAGAAAACCAGTAGTTTTCAGTCGAGTTGGCACATAATCACACCACCTTGGCATGAAAATAGAGACTTTGGCATTTCAGGATGAATTGAAATCAGCACGAGAATCTATTTTTGCACTTCTAATTCTTTTGGAATTCGGCTAAGCATTATGGCTTCTGTCGGAAATTGTTATTCGTGGATATACTTATTACAGAACGAAAAACATTCCGAAAGGATTAACGCCATGGATCAAAAAGCAATTGGCA